>CADCUA010000267.1 GCA_902805755.1 uncultured Lysobacter sp. | reverse complement strand
CCCAGGAAAAAGACGGGACGTCGGACGTCCGGGACGAGATGGCGGGGCAGACGGACCGGATGCGGGAGCTTCGGCACCCGAGCCCCGAGCCCCATTACGACCACCGACGTGGTGGAACGAGCGCCCTGACAGAAGCTTGCCCGTACCCATGTGGGTGTGCACGCAAACAGAAAGCCCTCCATGCGCAAGCATCCGGCCAAGCGCGACCGGGACATCGAGCGACATCCTTGTGCAGGCTCGACCGTCGGTTGGTCACGGCGCGCGTGACCTTTTATGGATCCGTTGCCCTCCAGCGCGGATGCGACCGCGGACGTGACTCTGGAGTCGCGCGCGCAACCAAGCTGATCAATACGGATTTAACGGGTGCGTTGTGACAATTGTTTCGCGGCGATCAAAGCCGGAGCCGGGCCCGTGCGTTGGTTCTGGGGTTCCAGGCGCGGGATCCCGTCCGGCCATCGGCCTTCGGCCATTGATGTCGAATCCTGCAGGAAGCGATCTTCAGCATGTACAAGCCACCGCCGTTCCAGTTGCTGAGCTATGTCGAAGCCATCGACCTCTGGGCCGCCAACGAACTGGCGGCGGGCAAGGAGCGCGGCCCGGTGCTGCTCGAGTTCGAGCGGCGCGTAGCGCACGCCCACGCCATCGCCGGGTGGGAGCATCACGAATGGCTGGGTCACCGGCTCGCGCTCACCCGTGGCTGGATCGATCGACGGAGCCGGCAGCGATCGTCGCTCGTGGATTCGGCCGGGCCCGGTGGCTGGGCACCTGCGCTGCGGAAACAATCCGTCCAACGCGGCTGAAGGTAATCCGGTCGCCTTCCTTCCGGATGGCATTTCATGCGTCCGCGAATGGTGCCGGTCACTGAAGCGGCGGGACCGACCCACGGTGCACCTGCTGCTGTCGCGCAGTTGCGGCCAGATCAGGCGCTCGGTCCGAACCCGACGGAATACTGAACTCATCAGCTTGAATCGCGATTCATTGCGAACGGACGCGTCGGTTATCACTCGCGGGTCGCATTGCAGCCGATAGCTTGACTGCATGGTCGCCTCATCGCCGCATTACCGGATTGCCGAGCAGGTCAGTCGCTTCATGCTCGGATTCGCCAAGGCACAGAGCCTCGAGGCGGTGTTGGCTTTCGCACCCACGCCGCAGCCGGAGCGCCTCAGCACGCTGGGCCTGCTCTGGGGCGTCGCGCGGGCGCATGCGCGCGCACAGGGGTGCGGGGAACAGGTCGCGGGGGATGCGGTCCGCCTGATCCTGGGCAGGGTCGCAGGCGGCGAGCATCTGATTCGCTGGCTCATGGCCAACAAGGATGTCGCGGAACTGCAGGCGTGGGTCGAGCTGGGGGAGATCGCGGTCGGGAACGCCGATAAGGCGAAGGATTCGATGCCGGCGCTTCTGGAGCTCGCGAAGGAGTACCGCGAGGTCACAGATGACGATGCATTCCATCATGACGGGGTCATCCCGGTTCCCGGAGCCCAGTTGCTGGAAGACCAGGCGCGGCGACAGCCGCCTACCGACTTACGCTAGCGTGCGGATGCGCGATCGACCTGCGTGGCGTCCGGGCTGACGGCGCATCGGGTCTGCGGAGGGACGGCATTTGCCCGCATGCGCAATACCAGCTCAGTGGCGCCCACGCTTCACCACCGACATGGGCACGCACACGCCGTTCGCGCGCAGCAGGTTGATTGCCTGCTGCGGCAGCCTCGAGCCGAGCAGGCCCTGGACGGAATAGCGCTCGAGCACCATGTCGTCGTTCCAGCGCACGAGGATCGTGCCGGCCTTCGAGATCTCATGCACTTGCCAGTGGATACCGGCCGACCATTCGTGCCCGTCGATCAGGTGCAGCTTCATCTCCGAGGTGACCGGCGCGGGCTCGTCTGCGGTGCGCGAGGGCGGCGTCGAAACAGATCGGGTGACGTTCAGATCCATTCGCGACGTCTCGAAGCAGGGCCAGGGCAGGCACTGGATACAACGTGGAACACTAAGACCGTGTGAGCGCCGGACCGTGCGCAGATGTACGGGCGCAGGCCTGCACCGGATAAACAGGTGCGGCCGGATGGGCCTCGTTTTTGCGTGTGTCGAGCCCGCTCGGACGTGTGCAGACCGCGGGGGGTGCGGATGGTGGCTGCATTCCATGGAGCCGCGCGGGCATCCGTCCCGACGGGGCGCCACGGTGATGATGCTTCCGCCGGCGAACGGCCGGGAAGTCACCCTTCAGTTCAGCACCGGTGTCCAAAAAAAAGCCCCGGCACAGGGCCGGGGCGGTGTAACGAACGCGGAACGCCGGTCAGGAATCAGCGCGGCGTGCGCGGCTGCGAGCCGCGGTCATTGCGGTTGTTGTTCAACACGCCAGTCTGCGAGGCGTCGAGCTGCTCGACGTCCACGTCGGTCCGGCGCACGGTGTCGTTGATGGTTTCGGTGCGTTCGGTCGCCTGCTTGCCGATGCTGATCTCCTCGACGACGCGCGCACGCTTGTCGACAACGGCCTCTTCGCGCGTCTCGCGGATCTCGATATCGCCGGCACCGGCGTCGAAGGAGCGAAGGTCCTCGGGCGTCGCCGCGCGATCGACCGGGTGGCGTTCGACGACTGCACGCTCTTCGCGCAGCGTGACCTGCTCGTTGACCGGCGTCTCGATCACGCGGCGATGCACGCGCACGCCACCTGCCTGGACCTGACGCTTGCCCACGCGCAGTTCTTCCTGCACGACTTCAAGCGTCTGGCGCTCGCGGGCGATCTGGTCCGGAGTAAGCGCCGGCGCGGACGCGTCGTAACCGGTGTAACCGTTTGCCTGCCACGCGCCTACGCGGTCGTTGATGTCAACTGCGCCCGCCTGCTCGAGGATGCGCTCGACCGCGCTGGCTTTTTCATCGTTTTCGAGGTGGACGGTCACGACATCGCAACCGCGGCGTGCCGCCTCGGCGATATGGCCGGTTTGTTCGTCATGGTCATCGGTGCCGAACAGCCGCGCAAAGAAGCCGCCGCGGTGTTCCTTCGAGGAGCCGCTGGACGAGCCGAGGTTGCTCGCGCCCTGCGAGTGGGAGCGGATGTGGCGCTCATCGATGTCCAGCTGCTTGATCTGCTGGACCGCCATCTCGGCCTGGGCTTCCACCTGGGCGCTGGCGCGGCGGCGCGTTTCTTCTTCGAGACGTGCACGCGCGTCGAGCGCCACCCGGTTCTCGGCATCCTGCTGCACGCGGGCGCGCAGCTCGGCGGTTTCCTGACGAATCGCCTCCAGGCGCTCGCTGGAGGCCTGGGCGGCGGCGCGCAAGGACTCCAGGCGGTCGCGGTTGGCGGCGATCGCTTCTTCCGAAGCCTGGGCATTGGCCA
>CADCUA010000266.1 GCA_902805755.1 uncultured Lysobacter sp. | reverse complement strand
ACTCGGCCCCTTCATCAGCACACTCGGCGCTGATCGGCCTGAAAACAGGCCTTTCGCAGCCACGAAAACACATCGGGCCGCAAAAGCGGCCCGATGTGCTGACATTTCGCAGGCGATTACGGCCGCCGCGCGAGTTCGGCCTCGTCCTGTTCCTTCGGCATCAGGTCCTGCTTGCTCACACCGAGCCACAGCAGCAGCGGGCAGGCGACGAAGATCGTGGATACCGTACCGATCACGATGCCGATGATCTGTGCCTCGGCCATGCCGCGCAGCGACCCGCCGCCGTACAGGTAGAGCGCGACCACCGTCAGCAGCGCAACGAACGACGTGATCACCGTGCGCGAAAGCGTCTGGTTGATCGAGATGTTGAGCACCTCGGCAGGCTCAGCACGCATGCCGCGGAAATTCTCGCGCACGCGGTCGAACACCACGATCGTGTCGTTGATCGAGAAACCCATCACCGACAGCACGCCCGCCAGAACGGTCAGGTCGAATTCGTGCCCTGTCAGCGAGAACCAGCCGAGCACGATCAGCACGTCATGCAACGTCGTAAGCACGGCCGCCGCGGCGAACTTGGATTCGAACCGGAACGAGATGTAGAGCAGGAAGCCCACGACCACGAAAATCAGCGCCCATACGCCATTGATCGCAAGCTCGTTGCCGACCTGGGCTCCGACCGTTTCCCGTCGCAGCACCTGCGCGGGATTGTCAGGCGTGGAGGTCACGCGCCGCACTTCTTCGGCGATGGCCTCGAGCGAAGTCGCGCCCGCACCGGCACCCGTGTTCCTGGGCTGCAGGCGCACGAGCAGATCGTTGCTCGAGCCGAAGGTCTGCACCTGCGGGCTCGCATACCCTGCCCGTTCGATCGACTGGCGCACGGCGTCGACGTCCACCGGCTTGGCAAAGCGCATCTCGATCGCCGTGCCGCCGGTGAAATCGATCGCGAAGTTGAAGCTCTTCAGCGCGATGGAGCCGATGGACAGCAGCACCAGGCCCAGCGCGATTGCCAGTGCGATCCAGCGCAGCCGCATGAAGTCGAAGCGGCTGTCGTAGGGGAAAAGGTTGAAAGGTTTCATTGACCGGAGTCCTTGGTGATACACGCCTTCAGGGCGCGGCAGCGCGGGCCGCAGCCCGCGACTGCATCAGATGGCGATCGACTTGAGCTTGCGGCGGCCGCCGTAGATCAGCGTGGCGATACCGCGCGAAACACCGACCGCGGTGTACATCGAGGTCAGGATGCCGACGATCAGCGAGACCGCGAAACCCTTGACCGGCCCGGTGCCGAACGCGAACAGCGCGATACCGGCGAGGATGGCGGTGAGGTTCGCATCGGCGATCGTGCCGGACGCACGCTCGTAGCCCGTCGCGATCGCCGTCTGCGGTGGCAGCCCCGCGCGCAACTCTTCGCGTATGCGCTCGTTGATCAGCACGTTCGCATCCACCGACATGCCCACCGTCAGCGCGATACCGGCCAGGCCCGGCAGCGTGAGCGTCGCACCGAACAGCGACATCACCGCAATCAGCATCAGCAGGTTGATCAGCAGCGCAAGGCAGGTGATCACGCCGAACATGCGGTAGTACACAACGAAGAAAGCGAGCGCGAACACGAAGGAGAACATCACCGCGCGCATGCCGCGCTCGACGTTCTCGCGGCCCAGGCTCGGGCCGACGATGCGCTCTTCAATGAAGTCCATCGGCGCGGCGAGCGAACCCGAGCGCAGTTGCAGCGCGAGGTCGGCGGCGAACTTCGGGCTTTCCAGACCGGTGGTCTGGAAGTCCTTGCCGAACACGCCGTTGATCGTCGCGATCGAAATGACCTCCTCGTTCACCCGCGTAGTGCGGACCTCCTGCCCGTTCATCGTGCGCACCTCGGGGATGCGCTCGATGTAGACCACCGCCATCGGCTTGCCGACGCTCTCGCTGGTGAAGTCGAACATGCGCTGCCCGCCCACGGCGTTGAGGCGCACGGAAACCGCGGGCGAGCCCGTCTGCTGGTCGAACGTCGAGCTCGCCGCTACAAGCTGGTCACCCGTCGCGATGACGCGCTTGCTGAGCAGGACGGGCGCAGGCTTACCGTCCGGTCCGGTGTCATTCGAATAGTAGATGCGCGCTTCCGGCGGCACGTTGCCCGTCGCGAGCGCGTCGGCCGCGTTGCCAGGAACCACCGCACGGTACTCGAGCGTCGCGGTGGCGCCGAGCACGCGCTTGGCTTCGGCCGTGTCCTGCACACCGGGCAGCTGCACCACGATGCGGTCGTCGCCCTGGCGCTGGATGATCGGCTCGGAGACGCCAAGCGCGTTGATGCGGTTGCGCAGCGTGCCGACGTTCTGTTCGATCGCCTCGCGCGCCATGCGCTGCAGTTCGACGTCAGGAACGCGAACCGCCATGGTGCTGCCCTCCACGGCGGACTGCAACGCCGGCTGGCTCGTCGCGACGAGAACGCGTGCGCGCTCGGCATCGGCAGGAGACGCGAGCGTGGCGAGGACGGAATTGTCGGGACGACGTTCCACCGACTGATAGCGCACGCGGTTCTCACGCAGCTGCACGCGCACGTCCTCGGCGACCGCATCGAGACGCTTTTCCAGCGCGGCCTTCTGATCGACCTGCATCAGGAAGTGCACGCCGCCCTGGAGATCCAGGCCCAGCAGCATCGGACGCGCACGGAAGCGCTCCAGCCACGCAGGCATCGTCGACGCGAGGTTCAACGCAACGACATAGTCGCTGCCCAACGCAGGGCGCAAGGTGTCCGCCGCGCGGACCTGCTGATCGGGATTGTTCAAACGCACCAGCAGGTTGTCGCCGTCGACCTCCACTGCGCGCGCCGACACGCCCGCCGCGCGCAGTGCGCCCGAGACCCGCGCCTGCAGCGCCTGATCGATCGTCGCGCCCCGGCTGGCGGTGACCTGCACGGACGGGTCCTTCTGGAACACGTTCGGCAATGCATAGAGCACGCTGAGCAGCAGGACGACCAGGATGACGAAATATTTCCAGCGTGCGTACGTAAGCATTTGGCGTTCCTGCGGCAACCTCCCCGGTCACCGAATCTTGGATGTGCCCGGGCGGCTTCAAACCGTTCCGGGTCTTGCAGGCCTGAAGACGGCCTGCTGCTTCAGTCCCGACCGGAGTCGGGGGAGCGGGCCGTTGCCGGCCACGCCCATGCTAGAGCCTGGATGAACTGGCGCCGGCTCAGGCGGACTTCAAGGTGCCCTTGGGCAGCACGTTCGCGATCGCACCCTTCTGCACGCGAAGCCGCACGTTGTCGGCCACTTCCACGGTCACGAAGCTCTCGCCGATATCGGACACCGTTCCGGCAATACCGCCGTTGGTGATCACCTCGTCGCCTTT
>CADCUA010000265.1 GCA_902805755.1 uncultured Lysobacter sp. | reverse complement strand
CAGGCGGCGCGATTGGAGTCGGCGTGTCTCAGGGCTCGCAAATGCCACCCTGAAATAAAACGACCCGCCGGAGCGGGTCGTTTCAATCACGCCAGACGCCGGGTGTCAGCGAAGCCACGCACGGCCGTTCGCGACTCGTACGTAAGAACCTTCGCGGATTCCCGCAAGATCGTTCTGCGAGACGATCGTGGTGCGGCCGTCATTCATGCGGACGTGCACGTTGTAGCTGCCGCCCGCCATGTTGCGCTGGATGGCATTGCCCGCGGCCGCACCGGCCACGGCGCCTGCAACGGTTGCCGTGTTCCGGCGGCCGGAGCTCTTGTCTTCCGCCAGCTCGCGGCCCGCGGCGGCACCCACGAGTCCACCAAGCACGGCGCCCGTGGCACCCGGTGCGGTTCCACCGCCAACCTGTTCGATCCGCAGGACCGTGCCGCAGTCGTAGCAGTTCGCCGTGGAGTTGCCGTAGCCCGGCGACGAACCACCGTAGCCCGGCGATGAGCCGTAGCCCGAAGACGCGCCGGCGCCCGCGGTGGTGGCGCAGCCGGAAAGCGCCATCGTGGCGGCAGCGGCGATACCGAGCAATCGAGCATGTGTGTTCATGGGAATCTCCTGCGATTTGGGAGCGGGTGGCGTTCTTCACCACGCGTCGCCAACCTAGGCCGGCCCTCGTGAATACGTCATAAAACCTCGGCCGCAGCCGCGGAGTCCGTTCAGCGACGCGCGTACGGCTCGCTTCAAACCATCAGCTGCGGAAATCCTGGTGACACGCGCGACAGGTGTCGTCCACCGACTTCAGTGCAGCGCCGAGGGCCTGGCAGCTCATGGGCGGGGATGCGAGCGTGCCGTCCACGGCCGCGCGCATGTTGCTCGCGTGCTGCACGTAGCGCTGGTCGTCGCGAAGGTCCGGGAACGCGGGCTCGAGATCGTCGGCGAGCGCGCGCAGCGTGCGCAGGTGCGGCACGGTGTCGGTCGCCGCGCAGCGATTCTGCTCCAGGTTCGTGCGCAGCTGGCCCATGTGCCATTGCTGCACGTACATGACGCTTTCGGGGAAGTGGTCCTTGCGTGCGTGGAGTGCGCGCACCGCCATCACGGTTGCCACGATGCCGATCGTCAGGCCGAGCAGGAAGAGGAAGAGATACCGTGACTTGTGGCCTTGCGTCGCGGTGTTCGGGCGTTCGTTCATGGGCCGGTTCTCCGTTCTGATCGGCCGGACATTAGCATGCACGGCCGTGTGCTTCGGGCGATGCGTCGATGCGTCCCGGTACAATCGGGCGATGACCGATCCTGCATCCGACGCCGCGTGGCAACAGCGCTTTTCCGGCATTGATCGCCTCTACGGAGTAGGTGCGGTCGAACGATTCGCACACTGCCGTGTTGCGATCGTCGGCATGGGCGGGGTGGGGTCCTGGCTCGTGGAGTCGCTCGCTCGAACCGGCTTCGGACATCTGACGCTGATCGACGCGGACGACATCTGCGTCTCGAACACGAACCGGCAACTGCCGGCGCTGCTCGGCCAGTACGGCAGGCCAAAGGTCGATGCGATGGCCGAACGCTGTCGCGCAATCAATCCGCAGATCACGGTCGAAACCATCGCATCGTTCCTGACGCCGGCGAACCTCGAAACTCTGCTGGACCGCGACTTCGACCTGGTGCTCGACGCCTGCGACAGCGTGCGTACGAAAGTGGAGATGATCGCGTGGTGCCGGCGACGGAAGGTGCCACTGGTCGTGGTCGGTTCGGCAGGCGGGCGCACCGATCCAACTCTCGTGCGTGTACGCGATCTGTCGCGCTCGGAGCAGGATGCGATGCTTGCCCTCATCCGTAAGAAGCTGCGCGGCGAGTTCAACTTTCCACGCAATGCCGACCGCTACTTCGGCGTGTCGGCCGTGTATTCGCTAGAGAACGTGCGCTACCCCCAGGCCGACGGCAGTGTCTGCGGCGTCCGGCCGGCAACCGGCGGCGACGCGCTGAAGCTCGATTGCAGCGCCGGCCTCGGAGCGGTGACGCATCTGACAGGCGCGTTCGCGTTCGCCGCCGCCGCGCGTGGCATCGAGCTGGTACTGAAGAGCCGCGATCGCTGAGTGCCGCTCTTTGCCGCGTTGGCCCGCAACTGCATGGCTGAGCGATAGATGCTCTGCCGCTCGCTCCCGGCACCCGTTAGATGCTGGCGCTAGCGGGTGCAGCGGGCAGCGCGAACAGCCGTTCGGCGTTCGAAGTCGTCACTGCAGCGACGGTATCCACATCGATGCCGCGAAGTGCGGCGATGGTCTCCGCCACGAACGGCAGTCGCGCAGGTTCATTGCGCTGCCCCCGGTGCAGGCAGTCGGGTTGGTCGGGTGCATCGGTCTCCAGCAGCAGCCATTCGAGCGGCACCGACCTCACCACCGAGCGCAGACGGTTCGCGCGCTCGTAGGTGACCGGTCCACCGACGCCGAGCACGAAGCCGTTCGCGTGGAGTGTCTCCGCTTGCTGCAGGCTGCCGGAAAAACTGTGTGCAACGCCGCGCAGGCCGCCGATACGCCGTATTGCCGAGATCACCGCATCGACTGCACGTCGCGAGTGCACGATCACCGGAAGATCGTAGTCCCGGGCCATCCGTAGCTGCGCGTCGAAAAAATGCGACTGCTGCTCGCGATCGAGCCCTTCGACGAAATAGTCCAGCCCGCACTCGCCCACGGCGACGGGCCGTTCGCGCCGAAGCCAATCGCCGAGCTCGCGCAGATGGGATTCGTCATGTCCGCGAAGAAACATCGGGTGCAGCCCGTACGCCGGGAACAGCCCGGGCGAGCCCTCGCAGACGCGCTTCAGGCGCGGCCAACCGGCAGCATCGATCGCGGGAACGATGTGCCGTCCAACGCCTGCGGCGGCGGCGCGCGCCAGTACGTCCGCGCGGTCGCGGTCGAAATCCGCCACATCCAGATGGCTGTGGCTGTCGATCAGCACCGCTCAGCGCCCGGGGTTGCCCAGGTCGCTCCCGCGGCGCTTCCAGTTCGCAAGAAGCAGCGTTGAAAGTCCGAGCACGAGCTCATCAATCAGCGGGATCGGGTCGAACGGCCACAGGATGCTGATCGCAAACGCGATCGCAGTGACCTTGAACAGCGTGGGGTAGCGGAGCTTGCGCGCCCTGTTCAGGACCGGCATCAGCAGGAAACGGGCCATGGAGAAGTCCTGTCGGCAACGGTAGCCGACGCTATCACGCGGCTTGTGGTTCATGTGCACGACAGTTTGGCGCGACCGGATCGGCGCCCATTCAGCTTTGCGGTGATGGAATGCATCCATTCCCGAAATCGCAGCTCATCGCTCGTAGGAGCTTTCATATGAATAAGAAGATGCTCGCCGTAGTTGTAGCCTCGATGCTCGTCGGCGGCGTCG
>CADCUA010000264.1 GCA_902805755.1 uncultured Lysobacter sp. | reverse complement strand
CCGGCGGCGCGCAGCGCATCGAGGGCCTGCGCAACGAGCGCGCGGAGTTGGGCTTTCACGGTCGATCCGGTACTGCGGGGTGGGGCGGCATTGTACGCGAGCGATTGCCCGCGCCCGGCCGCTAGGTGCGCGCCGGTTCAGCGTTTTGCGGCGTGCTGCCGCGCTCATACCCAGCCGCGGGCAGCCATCGACACCGGCGGGCCATCGGCAATGACGAAATGATCGAGCAGCCGCAGATCGACGATCGCAAGCGCCTGCTTCAGGCGCGCGGTCACCGCGCGGTCGGCGGCGCTGGGCTCGGGGTTTCCGCTGGGATGGTTATGGCCGACGATCACCGCCGCCGCGTTGTGGGCGAGCGCACGCTGCACGATCTCGCGCGGGTGCACTTCGGCGCCGTCGATCGTGCCGCGGAACAGCTCCTCGAACGCGATCGTGCGATGGCGCGTGTCGAGGAACATGGCGGCGAATACCTCATGCGGGCGACCGCGCAGGCGCTGGGCGAAGTAACGGCCGGCCGAAGCCGGATCGCTCAACGCCGCGCCGCGTTCGAGCTGCGACTGCAGGTGGCGGTGGCCCAGCTCCAGCGCGGCGCCGAGCTTGCACGCGCGCGCCGGACCCAGCCCCGGCAGGCGCGCGAGTTGCGCCGGCGCATGTTCCAGCAGCGCACGCAGCGGCCCGTGATCGGCAAGCAGGTTACGCGCGGTGGCCACGGCGTCCTGCCCGCGCAGGCCGGAGCCGAGGAAGATCGCCAGCAATTCCGCATCCGACAGCGCGCCTGCGCCGCGGCGGAGCAGTTTCTCGCGCGGACGTTCGTCCACCGGCCAGTCGCGGATGTGCATGGAGTCGTCCCTTGAAGTGATCGGCGCTTGGCGACGGCTGTCGCGAGGGCATCGCCTGCGGCCATTGCACCGCCGCCGCCATGCCTGCGCATTCGGACGCGCACGCACCATCGGGTAAGCTGCAACCCTGTTTCGCAGTGGGAAAACCCCGACAGTGTCCGCGTTGCACGGCCAGCATCTTCTGCTCTGCGTCTGCGGTGGCATCGCCGCCTACAAGGCCTGCGAGCTCGTGCGGCGGCTGCGCGATGCCGGCGCGAGCGTGCGCGTGGTGATGACCGAGAACGCGCAGCGCTTCGTTGGCGCCCCGACGTTCCAGGCACTGAGCGGCGAGCCGGTGCGCACGTCGCTATGGGACGAACAGGCCGAGGCGGCGATGGGGCATATCGAACTCGCCCGCTGGCCGCATCGCATCCTCATTGCACCGGCAACGGCGAACACGATCGCGAAGCTCGCACACGGCTTCGCCGACGACCTTGTCACGACGCTGTGCCTGGCCACGCGCGCACCGATCGCAATCGCCCCGGCGATGAACCAGGCCATGTGGTCCCATCCGGCGACGCAGGCGAACATCGGGACGCTACGCGCGCGCGGCGTCGCGATCCTTGGGCCCGGCACCGGCGGACAGGCCTGTGGCGAGACCGGCGAAGGCCGGCTGCTGGAGCCGCAGGCCCTCATCGAAGCACTCAAAGGGAGGCCGGCATGAGCGCTGGTGATTTCGACTTTGCCGAGCGGCGCGTGCTGATCAGCGCAGGGCCGACGTTCGAGGACATCGATCCGGTGCGTTTCATCGGCAATCGCAGCAGCGGCAAGATGGGTTTCGCGATCGCACAGGCGGCCGCGAGGCGCGGTGCGCGCGTGATGCTCATCGCCGGCCCCGTGCACCTGCCCACGCCGGACGATGTACAGCGCATCGATGTGCGTTCGGCCGCGCAGATGCACGCTGCCGTGCTCGCGCAGTTGCCCGCCGACATCTACATCGGTGCGGCCGCGGTCGCCGATTACACGCCGCGCGAGGTCGCCCCGATCAAGATGAAAAAGCGCCCCGGGCAGGAGACGCTCGTGCTCGATCTGGTGCGCACGCCGGACATCCTCGCCGAGCTCGCCGCGCATGCGCAGCGTCCGCCGCTGGTGGTGGGCTTCGCCGCCGAGACCGACCGCGTTGCCGAATACGCGCGCGGCAAGCTCATCGCCAAGCGCATCGACCTGATCGCCGCGAACCGCGTCGGCATCGCCGGATGCGGCTTTGAAAGCGATGACAACGCGCTGGAGGTGTTCTGGCATGACGGCGAACGATCGCTGGGCCCGGCGCCGAAAGCGCAGCTCGCCGACGCGCTGCTCGACCTGGTGCGCGAACAATGGTGTCTGCGCGCCGGCCGATGAGCGCGGCAACCCGGCCGCCTGACGCGCCGGGACGTTACATCGCGTGCATGCCGATCTGCGACACTGCCGCTTCCTCACGGATATCCCACGCATGCATCAAACGCTGGAGATCAAGTTGCTCGACGCGCGGTTCGGTGCGCAATGGCCGCTGCCCGAGTACGCCACGCCGGCCAGTGCCGGACTTGATCTGCGCGCCGCGCTGGATGCACCGCTGACATTGGCGCCCGGCGAGGTGTCGCTGGTGCCGTCGGGGCTCGCGATCCATCTCGGTGACCCGGGACTGTGCGCGGTGCTGCTGCCGCGTTCGGGCCTTGGCCATAAGCACGGCATCGTGCTGGGCAACGGCACCGGCCTGATCGATGCCGATTACCAGGGCCCGCTGATGATCAGCATGTGGAACCGCAGCAACGAGGCTTTTACGATGCAGCCGGGGGATCGCGTCGCGCAGCTTGTGGTGCTGCCGATCGTGCGGGCACGGCTGCAGGTGGTGGACGAATTCGAAGCCAGCGAGCGCGGCGGCGGTGGCTTCGGCCACACCGGCGTGCGCTGAATGCAGGACACGGGAGTAGTGCAATGGCAGGAATGAAAAACGCGGGCGCACGGGTTTCGACGGGCGCGTTGTCGCCGTTGCTGCCGTTGCTTTCGCTGGTCTGTGTGCTGCTCGCCGCGTGGTTCGGCTGGAGTGCATGGGAGCGCTACCAGGACGAATCGCGCCGCAGTCGCGTGCAAGCGGTTCGCGACACTGCGGTAAGCAATACCGGCCAGGCGATCGCTGCGGAACGCACGCGGATCGCCGCGCAGCTCGCGCGCGCGGACGTCAAGGCTGCGCTGGCGCGTGGAGACCGCAGGGCGGCCGGACGTGCATTGACACAGGGCTGGTCCGATGCCCGCGATGGCGCGGTGTACGCCCCGGACCTGCAGAGCGTGTACGGCGGCCTGGATGCACCGAAACCGCCGGCCGGCGCTTACGGCCGGCTCGCCGCGTTGGAAGCCGCGCTCACGGAAGACCGCCCGGTCGCACGCGTGGTGCGCGACAGCGCGGGCACCCGATTCGCCGTCGCGGCGCCGGCGCGAAGCGCAGGCCAACTGGTCGGCGTTGCGTATGCGTCGCTGCCGCTGGAGCGCGTCGCGGGCGACATCCAGACCGCGGCGAT
>CADCUA010000263.1 GCA_902805755.1 uncultured Lysobacter sp. | reverse complement strand
GGCCTGCTGTCGCTGCATGGCTGGAATCCGCGGGACCACGCCAAAGGCAACTACCGTCGCGTCGACGATCGTCCATTCGGCGGCGGGCCGGGCATGGTCATGATGATCGAACCACTGAGGGCCGTCCTCGCCGCCGCGAGGCACGTTGTCGCCGAACCCCCGCACGTGGTCTACATGAGCCCGCAGGGAAGCCCTCTGACCCAGGCGAAAGTCGCCGAGTTGGCCAGACGTCCGCGTTTGACTGTTCTGTGTGGCCGCTATGAGGGTGTGGACGAGCGGTTGATCACGGCGGAAGTAGATGAGGAAATCTCCATCGGCGATTACGTGCTGTCGGGCGGGGAGCTGGCCGCGGCTGTAGTCGTCGATGCGGTTGCACGCCTGCTGGATGGCGTTCTGAACGACGCCGAGTCCGCGGTGCAGGACAGTTTCGCCAACGGGCTGCTGGACTGTCCGCACTACACGCGTCCGGTGCAGCACGAGCTGGGCGACGTGCCGCCGGTGCTGCTATCCGGCAACCACGCCGAGATCGCGCGGTGGCGGCGCATGCACTCGCTCGGTCGGACGTTGGAGCGGCGACCGGAACTGCTGGCGGCTGCGGCGTTGTCCAAGCAGGACCACGCGCTCCTGGAGCGTTGGAAGGCCGAAATGCACGCCGTCTCGCCGCTCGCCGGGCAGAATGTCAGTGACCAGGATCCAGATTGCGGCGCATGCGGCTAGCGCCGGCGCAATTTCGGTCGCTATAATGCTGGGCTTGCTCCACCGATGCCAGACGCGGGTCCACGTGCACTCGCGCTAATAACGACTCCAACAGGCAATGCCACACAGTGGCAACCAATCAGGCCAAACCATGAACAAGCCCTCGCTCAATACCCTGCTTCAGAATTTCGAATCCGCCCAGGTCCAGCGCCAGCTGCCGGAATTCAGCCCCGGCGACACGGTCGTCGTCAACGTCAAGGTCAAGGAAGGCAACCGCGAGCGCCTCCAGGCGTACGAGGGTGTTGTTATCGCGATCAAGAACGCTGGCCTCAATTCGGCTTTCACGGTCCGCAAGATCTCGCACGGTTTTGGCGTCGAGCGCGTGTTCCAGACGCACAGCGCGGTGATCGACTCGGTTGAAGTGAAGCGCCGCGGCAAGGTTCGTTCGGGCAAGCTGTACTACCTGCGTGGCCTGGAAGGCAAGAAGGCGCGCATCAAGGAAGACCTGGCTGCTTACGCGAAGGCGAAGGCTGGCGCTGCTGCTGCGGCCGCCGCCAAGTAATCGGCTGTTGCAGAGGCAATAACGAACGGCCGCCGCGAGGCGGCCGTTTGCTTTGGTGGCTCCACCACGTGAAAAGCACACGGACACGCGTGAACGACTGGCATCGTCGGGTCTGTATATCCCGCGTGGACATCGCAGGTGCGACATTGCACTGCGAAGCAATCGCAGGCGAACGATGAGCGAAATACAGCCCCTGGAAACCGTCCGGCTTGACCTGTGGCTCTGGGCCGCGCGCTTCTTCAAGACCCGCAGCCTCGCCAGGCAGGCGATCGAAGGCGGGAAGGTCGAAGTTGGAGGGCAGCGCACGAAGGCCTCCCGTCCGATCCGCGGCGGTGAGGCATTGCACATCGTGCGGGGCGAAGAAATATTCGAGGTCCAGGTGCAGGGGCTGAGCGACCAGCGCGGACCGGCCCCCGTGGCGCAGGCGCTCTACACGGAAACAGAAGCGTCGCGGCTCCGGCGCGAACAGGCCCGTGCGCAGCGCATCGCGGAGCGCAACGGCTACCGGGCCCCGGAGACGCGCCCGGACAAGCGGGCCCGGCGCCTTATCCGCGCACTCGGTGACATCGACGCGCTCTGAGACATGCGACAGCGTCGTTCGTCGCTTCAGGGCGCGCGCGGATAAGGCTTAGGTCGCCGTGGAGCGGACGCGGCAGTTTGAACAACGACGAGCGGATCACTGCAGCTGGCAGTGCCGGCACTGTTGCCTTCTCATAAGAACCCGAATCCGACTCGCGCATGGGTGCTCCGCCCCGCACGCGTTGCGGACATGTGTCGGTCACCTCGTGTCGCGGTGATCCGCAGGCCGCAGGAGACCTCGCCCGATTCCAGCCGGGCACGTCCACTCTCTCGGCCCGGCCTCCAACGGTGAGTCATTCATTCCGGCGCGTTTCCCGCTGTTTGGAGCCGTGTGTCGAAGCAGTTGGCTGCGCGCAAGGACGCATCAGGGTGTCGGTAACGCTCACGCCAGCGCTTTGAGGCGATACAGCGCCTCCAACGCCTGTTTCGGCGTCAATTCGTCCGGATCGATCGCACCCAGCGCGTCGAGTGCGGCCGAGGCCGGCGCTTGCGGAAACAGGCCGAACTGCTGCGGCGCATCGAGCGCTGGCCCAGTGAATTCGCCGCCCGTAGCGTTCTGGGGCGTACGCTCCAGCTCACCCAGGCGCCGGCGAGCGTCGTCCACGACCTGTCGCGGCAACCCGGCGAGCGCCGCCACCTGCAGACCGAAGCTGCGATTCGCAGGGCCATCCTTCACCGCGTGCATGAAGACCAGGCGCTCGCCATGTTCGACCGCATCCAGGTGCACATTCGCGATGCCGCTGCCCGGTGTAGCCAGCGCGGTCAACTCGAAGTAGTGCGTCGCAAACAGCGTGTATGCGCGGTTGTGCCGGGCCAGATGCCGTGCGCAGGCCTCCGCAAGCGCCAGACCGTCGTAGGTGGAAGTGCCGCGACCGATCTCGTCCATCAGCACCAGCGATTGCGCGGTGGCGTGATGCAGGATGTAGCTGGTTTCGCTCATCTCGACCATGAAGGTCGACTGCCCGCGCGCGAGGTCGTCGCCGGCGCCGATGCGCGTGAGGATGCGGTCGATCGGCCCGATGATTGCCGACGCCGCCGGCACGAAGCTGCCGATGTGCGCGAGCAGTACGATCAGCGCGTTCTGGCGCATGAATGTGCTCTTGCCGCCCATGTTCGGGCCGGTGATCACGAGCATCCTGCGCCCGCCATCATCCGCGTCGTCCAGCATCAGGTCGTTCGGTTCGAACGGCTCGTCGCGCACGGCTTCGACCACAGGATGGCGGCCGCGCTCGATGCAGATGCCGGGATGGTCCGTCAGCTGCGGCCGTGACCAGTCGAGCGCATGGGCACGCTCCGCAAATGCAGCGAGGACATCCAGTTCTGCGAGCGCCGCTGCGCAGCATCTGAGCGGCTGCAGCTCGCCGCCAAGCCGGTCAAGCAGGTCTTCGTACAACAGCCGCTCGCGCGCCAAGGAACGTTCGCGCGCGGACAGCACCTTGTCCTCGAATTGCTTGAGTTCCTCGGTGATGTAGCGTTCGACATTGCTCAGCGTCTGCCGCCGCGTGTAGTGCGTCGGCACCCGCTCCACATGCGTCTTG
>CADCUA010000262.1 GCA_902805755.1 uncultured Lysobacter sp. | reverse complement strand
GGCACCGAGATCTTCATGAGCGGCATGGGATGGCACGGGCCCTATGACATCACCAGCGTGTGCTCCGGCGGGACCAGCTACATGTTGCCGCCCTACGGGACCTGCACCTTGTACGTCACGTTCGAAGGCTCCACCGACGAACCGCTCGGCCTGTCCACGGGCGTTGGGGGCGCGCGGTTCACGACCGGGTTGTACCTCTTCGACATCACCGGCTTCATCTACACCGGCGACCGCAAGCCCGGTGTCAGCAACCTCCTTGCATCGCTGACGACCCTCGGGCTGCCGGCAGCGACGGTGGAGCTGCTGAAGCCGCACGCGACAACGGCCCGCACGTACCTGTATGACAACTACAGCACCAATGACCAGAAGGCGTGCCCAAGCCTGCGCACGTTTGTCTACAGGACCGAACAGGAAGCGGCCGCCAACCGGATTACCGACTGGGAAGCCGTTGCGCTAGTCACCCAGGCGCGGGCCGTGCTGACCAACCTGCGTTGCACCTGCGCCTGACCCCGCGGCTCAGCTGGGCACCGCGCGTTGCCGCAGCGCGCTGACGGTCGCGGACCAAAAAGACAAATGCAGAAGGCCCCGCGATGCGGGGCCTTTTGTTCGGGGTGCGACTTCCGGTGCACGGGTGGCCAGCGCCCCGTCGGGATGACTGCATGAGGAAAGCAAACCTGACCGCGTTGTCGGTCCACGGGTCACCCGCAGCAGGGTCAAGTCGCGTTCCTGTAGAAGTGAACCCGACCCTGGTATCTGCCCTTTAGCCCCACGTAACCAGAACGTTTAACCGCCTCCGGCCTATTTGGCTGCTGCGCGCTTCACAGCGCGCTTTTTCTTGACGACTGCCTTCGTTTTCGCAGGCTCGGGTTTCGGCAACGCCGCAATCCGAAGCAGTTCCGCCGGCAGCCGTGCCTGCAGAATCGCGAGCAGTTCGGTCGCCACGGCGCTGCGATTCGTGGCTCCGTCGTGCAGCGCCACCCGGACCTCCGTGGTGAGCGTGCGCACTTCCTCGCTGGCCACCAGCGCCCGCGTGAGCACGAAGAACGACTCGCCCCGGTAGTCGACGGTATAGAGACCCAGCTTCTGCGACCGGCCCTGATACGTGACACCTTCCTGGCGCACGAGCAGCTGCCCCACCGCGTTCCAGGTTTCCAGCTCGCCCGCCTGGAGGGTGAAGCTCGATGGCCTCGTCGGCGCTTCGACCGCCGTTGGCGGCGCGGCTTGCCGAGGCAGCGGCGCGCATCCGATGAGCAACGCAAGCGCGGCGATGATCCACGGCAGGCGCGAGGGCCCGCGGTTTACGAGAGAACCGGAGCGGCCTGCGGTCATCGTGCAACTCCCGGCGTCGGATGCGTTGCCTGCACGTTGCGCTGGCGTGCGTGAACGCCCAATTAGGCCGGTTGGAATTCAATCCAACGTCGGTCGCGCATACCGATCGGATTGAGCACGTGTGCCGGCCGACGTCGACCGCTCCGCTGTAAGCGACCACGCCCGCTTCCGGCCACAGGCGGACACGGTTAGCGTGTCCGCGCCAAGCAGCGTTCAGCGCACCACATGACTCGTGTACATCCGCCCAGGCAGACAGTGGGGATGCCTGCGACGCCCAACTCTTCCTGACGCGCAGCCACCTCAAGCGCGCCGCCATCCCTGCCGCGGGTCGGCCAGTTCGTCCCTAGCGCGTGTGGCCAAAGGTACGCTTCGTAGCGACGCGATCCGGCCATCCGCCCGCCAGCGCCGTGTAGACGGCGACGCCGCTTGCTGCGGCGCGAGCGCGTGCGTCCACGAGCGCGTCTTCGGCCTGAAGGCGGGAGCGCTCCGCATCCAGCACATCCAGCAGGCCGGACGCGCCCGCTTCGAACCGCAGCCGCGCCAGTCGCGCGGCCTCCGCGCTGTCGGCGGCCGACCGCTCCAGATGCCCGGCTTCGCGCTGCGTGCGCGCATGCCTGACGAACGCGCTCTCGGTCTCCTCGAGCGCCAGCAGCACCGTCTGCTGGTACTGCGCGAGTGCGCCATCAGCGCCGACCTCGGCGGCGCGGATGCGCGCACGCACGCGACCGACATCCAGGAATGACCAGTCGATGCCGAGCGCGACAATTCCGGTGCGACTGCCGCTGCCGAACAGATCGCCGGCACTCGTTGCCTGTGTGCCGAGCAGGCCGCCCAGCGTCAGTCGCGGGAACAGGTCGGCGGTGCTGACGCCGATGCGCGCCGTAGCCGCATGCAGGCGGTGCTCGGCGGCCGTGACGTCCGGGCGCCGGCGCAGCAACGATGCGGGTGTTTCGTCGGCGACGTCGGCGTGGACTGCGGGGATCGGCGCCGGCGTCTTCAGCCGTTCGATCAACTCGCCCGGCATGCGCCCGGTGAGCACGGCGAGCCGGTGCATGGCGATCGCCTCGGCGGCTTCGAGCGCCGGAATGCGCGCCTCGGTGGACGCGAGCTGCGCGCGCGAACGCGCCGTGTCGAACGCGGTCCCGCGCCCGGCGGCGTCGAACGCGTCCACCAGCCGCAGCGTCTCGCGCTGCACATCCGCATTCGCACGCGCGACGCGCAGGCGCTCCTGCTGGCCGCGTAGATCCACATAGGTACGTGCGAGCTCGCCCACGACCGCGACCTGCAACGCATCAAGGTCGCCCACGCTGGCCCAGGCGTCGGCCTGCTGCGCTTCGACCGCGCGTCGCACGCGGCCGAACAGGTCGATTTCCCATTGCGCGCCCACTTGCGCCGCATAGCTGCGCACGACACGGGTGTCGCTGCCACCGGGCTGGTCGCGACTCGCCCGTGTCTCGCTGGCATCCGCGCCCGCGGTGATCGTCGGAGCCTGGTCGAAGCGCGCGCCCCGCAGCAGCGCACGCGCGCGATCCAGGTTCGCGAGTGCCGCCCGGAGGTCGTGATTGGCGACAAGCGCCTCCTCCACCAGGGACGCAAGCATCGGATCGCCCATGCGCCCCCAGAACGGCGCTGCCCGATCCGCGACATCGGCCGCGGCCGCCGGCAGCTCGGTAGCCCGTACAAACTGACCCGGTATCGGCATGTCCGGCCGGACATGGTCCGGCCCCACGGTGCAGGCCGACAAGGCGAGCGCCAGCAGTGACAGCGCGAGCGGCCTCACCATGGCAGCACCTCGCCGAGGTGGTGGAAGCCGCCGTTCGGACCTTCGTCGCCGAGCAGCGCCATCTCCACGCTGCTGCGTGCGCCGGTCGCGACGTCGAGTTCGCCGCCGGCGTTCATGTCGGTCTTCACCGAACCCGGGTGCACCGCATTGACCTTGATGCGCGTGTCGCGCAACTCGTGCGCGAGATGCACCGTCCAGGCGTTCAACGCGGACTTCGACGCATCGTAGGCCGGCATCTTGAAGTTGAAGATCGGCGACGCGGGGTCGGT
>CADCUA010000261.1 GCA_902805755.1 uncultured Lysobacter sp. | reverse complement strand
CACGCATCCGCATTCCAACATCAACGTCCATGTACGGGACGATGCGCGCGCACCGCCATCACCACACCGAGACCGGCCAGCAGTGACACCGCAGACGTGCCGCCATAGCTCAACAATGGCATCGGCACGCCGACCACTGGGAGCAGGCCGGAGATCATGCCGCCGTTGACGATGACATAGACGAAGAATGCCAAACCCAACGCTCCGGCGAGCAGGCGTGAATAACCATCGCGTGCTTCGGCCGCGATCCACAGGCAGCGGCCGATCACGAACAGGTAAAGCGCGAGCGTGACGAGCACGCCGACCCAGCCGAATTCCTCGGCGAGCACGGCGAAGATGAAGTCGGTGGTGTGTTCGGGCAGGTAATTCAGATGCGCCTGCGTGCCCTCGCCCCAGCCCTTGCCGGCAAAGCCGCCGCCGCCGATCGCGATCTTGGACTGGATGATGTTCCAGCCGGTGCCGAGCGGGTCGGATTCCGGGTCGAGGAACGTCAGGATGCGGTCCTTCTGGTACGGCCGCAGCAGGAAGAACCACGCGACCGGCGCGATCGCACCGACACCGCCGGCGGCCGCGCCGAACCACCACCATGGCAGGCCCGCGAGGTACAGCGCGAACGCGCCGCTGGCCGCAACCAGCATGCCGGTGCCGAAGTCGGGCTGCTGCAGGATCAGCAGCGTCGGGATGCCGATGATCACGCCGGCGATCACCACGGTCATCAGGCGCGGCGGCAGCGGCTCACGGTTGAGGTACCACGCGACCATCATCGGCAGGCTGAGCTTGAGCAGTTCGGCCGGCTGGAAATAGAACACGCCCAGATCGATCCAGTGGTTGCCGTGCTTGCCGTCACCAACGAACAGCACGACCACGAGCGGCACCAGCGACACCGCGTACACCAGCGGCGTCCAGTTACGCAGCTGCGACGGCGGCATGCGCGAGAGCGCCCACATCGCACCGAGCCCCACGCCGAAGCGTGCGCCCTGCGCCATCACCATGCGCGGCGAATTGTCCGCGGCGCTGTACAGCACCATCAGGCCGATCACCATCAGTGCAAGCAATGCGCCGAGCAGCGGCAGATCGACCGTGCGCAAAAAGCGCGCGATCAGGTCGAACAGCCAGCGCAGGATGACGCTCATCGCACCGGCTCCGCGGGTGCGGGATCGCGCTGCGGCGAACGCGGCGTGTTCGCTTGCGGCGCAGGCGTGGATGCAGCCGCGCTTGATGGGCGCGCGCGGCCCGGCGCCGCGGCCTGCGGCTGTGCTGTGCGCGCTGCGGCTGCGCCTGTTGTGGTGTTGCGTGCAGTGGCGCCTGCCGCGGGCGTCGCCCCGTCCGCGCCCGCGTTCGCTGCTGCAGCGGCGGCCGCCTGCGCTGCGGCGATCGCGGCCGGCGTCGGCGGCGCGACCGAGCCCGGCACGCCATCCACGGCACCGGCCGGCAGCGGCCGCAGCGCTTCGGGATTCGGTTCGGGTATTTTTCCGAGCAACCACGCATCGAAGATCTTGCGTGCGATCGGCGCCGCGGTGCTGCCGCCATAGCCGCCATGCTCGACCACGACCGCGACCGCGATTGTCGGGTTCTCCGCCGGCGCATACCCGATGAACAACGCCTGGTGGCGCAGGTGATACGGCAGCGAGCGCGGGTCCACGCTCTTGCCGCCGGCCTTGCGGCTGATCTTCTGCGCGGTGCCGGTCTTGCCCGCCATCATGTACGGCGCGCCGCGCGCCATCGCCGTCGCGGTGCCGGAGCCATGGATCGTTGCGATCATGCCTTCATGCACGGCCTGCAGATGTTTTGCGTTATCGGTGATGCGTCGCGGCGCGGGCTGCGGCAGTGGCTTCCACGCGGCCTTGTAACCGTCGCGTCGCTCGGCGACCAGGTGCAGGCGCCGCAGCATGCCGGCGTTCGCGATCGCCGCGGTGGTGCGCGCGAGTTGCAACCCCGTCGCCACCCAGTAACCCTGGCCGATGCCCGCGATCACCGTTTCGCCCGGGTACCACGGCTCGCGCGATTGCCCGGCCTTCCATTGCGGCGACGGCACGATGCCGGCCTTCTCGCCCATCAGGTCGATGCCGGTCGGCTCGCCGAAACCGTAGCGGTGCATGTACTGCGCGAGCCGCGTGATCCCCATGTCGTAGGCGAGCTTGTAGTAGTAGAAGTTCACCGACTCGGAGATCGACTTGCGCAGGTCGGTCCAGCCCGCACCGCCGTGCGCATCGCGGTAGCCGCGGCCCCTGCCGCCGATGCGGTATTCACCCGTGGAGAACACGCGGTCCTCCGGCGTGCGCATGCCGCTGTCCACGCCGGCCAGCGCGATCAGCGGCTTGACCGTCGAGCCCGGTGGCCCACCACCGAGCACGTTGCGGTTGAACAGCGGGCGCGAGGGATCGGTGGTGAAGCGCTGGTAGTCGGCATAGGAAATGCCGTTGACGAACAGGTTCGCGTCGTAGCCGGGCACGCTCACCATGGCCAGCACCTCGCCGGTGCGCGGATCGACCGCGACCGCGGAGCCGTCGTGGTCGCCGAACGCGATCGCCATCGCGCGCTGCAGGTCCAGATCCACGCTCAGGCGCAGGTCCGCGCCGGGCACTGCCGGCACACGGTCGACCACACCGAGCGCGCGGCCTTCGACGTTCGTCTCGACCTTGTCGTAGCCGACCTTGCCGCGCAGCGCCTGCTCGTAATAGCGCTCCAGCCCGGTCTTGCCGATGTGCGTGAGCGCGGCCGTGCCTTCGCCGAGCTTCTTCGCATCCTCTTCGTCGATGCGCGAGACGTAGCCGATCACATGCGAGAACAGCTCGCCGTAGAGGTAACGGCGGTTGAGGTAGGAGACCAGCTCGACGCCCGGAAAGCGCCAGCGATCGACCGCGAACCGCGCCGCTTCTTCTTCATTGACGCGCAGCTTCAACGTGATCGGCTTGAAGCCGCGCGAGCCGCGCCGCGCGTCCTCGAAACGCTTGAGCTCGTCGTCGCTGAGCGCGACGATGCCGCGCAGCGCCGGCAGCCATTTCGCCGGATCGCCGGCTTCGCTCGGCGTGACGTCCAGCCGGAATGCCGGCACGTTGTCGGCGAGGATGCGGCCCTTGCGGTCGTAGATCAGCCCGCGCCCGGGCACCACCGGCTGCAGCTTGATGCGGTTCGCTTCGGACTGCACCGCGTACTGGTCGTGCTGCAGCACCTGCAGCCGGAAATACCAGATGCACAGCCCCGCAAGCGCGAGCACGACGAGCGCGAACGCGATCGCCGAGCGCTGCCGGAAGCGGATGATCTCCGCCGCCGGGCTCTTGACGACGCGACGGGGCGGACGCGGGCGCATGCGGGCCATGCGTCAGCGGCTCCGCCAGCGACCCAGGCGCAATGCATCCAGCAGCAGGAACACCGGCGCCCACAGCAGCAGCCCGATCAGCGGCGCGAACCAGTACATCGGCGCGAGCATCGGCGCGCCGAGCACGAGGTGCAGGCCCGCGGCGAGGATGCGGTCGTTGAGCAGCAGCGCGCCGATCGCGAGCGCTTGCTGCGACAGCGGGAAAAAGCGCAGGCGCGCGCGGAAGCGCTGCAGGATGAACGCCATCACCACCAGCCGCAGCGCCTGCTCACCGAGCAGTCCGCCGGTGGCAAGGTCGGCGACCAGGCCGATCGCGAATGCGAACCCGACGTCGACGCGCTGCGGCGCTTCGATCACCCAGTACGCGAGCACCAGCGCGAGCCAGTACGGGCGCAGCGGCGCCAGCTCCGCTGGCAGCGGCAGCAGGCTGAGCAGCAGCGCCGCGAGCACGCTGAGCGGCAGGATCCACGGTGATTGCGCGCGCATCAGCCGCCCTCCCCGTTCGTCGCGGGCGGCTCGGGAGCGGGCACGGGTGGTGCGGGCTCGGCGGCGCGGTCGTGCGAAGTTGCTGGCACGGGCGCGGGGCTCATGGAAGGTGCAGGCGCGGCGGCGGGCGGTCGTTGCGCTGGGCGCGCCGACGTCGCGGCTGGCGATGACGGCACTGAACGCGTGGGCGCCGGCTGCGCGTTGACCGGGCGCGAGCGGCGAATGTCGGGGGTCGCAGGCGTCGACGCGGCTTGAGCGGCCGGCACCGGCGCCCGCGGCGTGGCAAGCGTCGGCGCGGTCGCCGGCGCTGCCGTCTGGGGCAGTGCAACTGGCAGGCCCGCCGCGGAGGGCGGGATGGCCGCCAGCGCCGCGGTGTCCACGACCGCCGGCGGCGCAGAACGCAGCAGCAGCACGTCGCGGCCGCGATCGAGTTGCGCGGCCGGCCGCACGTCGCCGACCAGGAACGCGCGACTGTCATCGGGCCGCAGCGCGGTGATGCGACCCACGGCAAGGCCGGGCGGGAAACGTCCGCCGAGCCCGGAGGTCACCACCGCATCGCCAACCTTCACGTCACTCGACAGCGGCACGCTTTCCAGCGCCAGCAGGTCGCTGCGCCCGCGTCCATATACAACCAGGCGCACGCCGTTGCGTGCGACCACGACCGGCACCGCGTGGTCGGGGTCGGTCACCAGCAGCACGCTCGAATGCAGCGGCGTGACCTGCATGACCTGCCCGAGCAGGCCACCGGCATCGATCACGCTCTGCCCGACGCGCACGCCATCGCGGCGCCCGGCATCGAGCACCAGCCGCTGCCGCGTGGGATCGAGATCGACATCGAGGATCGGCGCAAGCTGCGCGTCGACGCGGTCGCGCTGCGCGGCATCGAGCAGTTCGCGCAGGCGTGCATTGTCGGCGGCGACGGTGCGCATGCGCGCCATGCGTGCGCGATCCAGCAATGCCTGCTGGCGCAGTTCGCGGTTTTCGCGCGTGAGCTGGGCAAGCGTGCCTGCGTCCTCGACCAGCCGCCCGGTCATGCGCGCCGGCCAACCGGCGATCGCCCACAGCGGCTGCACCAGCACGGTGGCCTGCTGGCGCGCCTGGTGCACCCAGCCGCCGCGGTGATCGAGCACGATGAGCACCAGCGACAGCGCCAGGTACGCCATCAGCCGCAGCGTGCCGGCAACGTCCGCTTGGCGGGCGGCGGGTGGAGCGGCGTAGGAAGGCACGGACTCGGCAGTCGAAGGAGAAGAGTGCGGCGCGGAGCGCCGTCAGGATCGCGCCTGCCCGGTCACCGGCCGAAGGCCGGCGGCGGGTGCGCGCGCATCACCGCGTCATGCGTGCGATGCGCGGAAGGATCATTCGTGGGCGAAGAACTCGTTGCCGTGCATGTCGACCAGTTCCAGTGCACGACCACCGCCGCGCGCGACGCAGGTCAACGGATCGTCAGCCACCTGCACATGCAGGCCGGTTTCCTCGCTGATCAGGCGATCCATGTCACGCAAAAGCGCGCCGCCGCCGGTGAGCACGATGCCGCGCTCGGCCACGTCCGCGCACAGCTCGGGCGGGGTCTGCTCCAGCGCGAGCTTGACCGCCGTGACGATGCCACCCAGCGGCTCACGCAGTGCATCGAGCACCTCGTTCGAGCTGATCGTGATCATCTTCGGCACGCCCTCGGCGAGGTTGCGGCCGGAGACTTCGATCGTGCGCGCTTCGGCGGACGGATACGCGCAGCCGATCTCCAGCTTGATGCGCTCGGCCGTGGCCTCGCCGATCAGCGTGCCGTAGGTGCGGCGCACGTAACCGATGATCGCCTCGTCGAAGCGGTCGCCGCCCACGCGCACGGACGCCGAATACACGATGCCGTTAAGTGCAATGACCGCCACTTCCGTGGTGCCACCGCCGATGTCGACGACCATCGAGCCACGCGCCTCGGTCACCGGCATGCCGGCGCCGATCGCCGCGGCCATCGGCTCCTCGATCAGGTACACCTCGCGCGCGCCGGCTTCTTCGGCCGATTCCTTGATCGCGCGGCGCTCGACCTGGGTCGAACCGCAGGGCACGCACACCAGCACGCGCGGGCTCGGACGCAGGAAGCGCGAGCGGTGCACCTTGCGGATGAAGTGCTTGAGCATCTCTTCCGTGTAGGTGAAGTCGGCGATGACGCCGTCCTTCATCGGGCGGATCGTGGTGATGTGGCCCGGGGTGCGGCCCAGCATCATCTTCGCCTCCGCGCCGACCGCCGCGACCGAGCGGTTGCCACCGACGATGCGGTCCTGGCGCACGGCCACGACCGACGGCTCGTTGAGGACAATGCCCTGACCGCGCACATAGATAAGGGTGTTCGCCGTGCCCAGATCGATGGACAGGTCATTGGAGAACATGCCGCGAAACTTCTTGAACATCGCGTAACGGCCGTCTAAGAGAAGGGGGTACAACAGGGCGGCTACCTTAGCAACGCCCCCCCACCCCGGCAAGGAAAACCGGCGCTGGAAGGCGCATTGCGCCGCGCGTTGTCACCTGCATTGCGCAATGCCTGCCGCGTGTCACGAAAAACCCTGCAGCCCATCGCTTGGGCTGGAGGGTCGAATGCTGGATGGCGGCCGGGCCAGCGGCTACCCTACGCGCCGCACGCTCCGACCGCTCGTTACAAACCAAGGATTCCCACGATGTCAGCCCTGATCTGCGGCTCGCTGGCCTACGACACCATCATGGTGTTCCCGGACCAGTTCAAGAACCACATCCTGCCCGACAAGGTGCACATCCTGAACGTCTCGTTCCTGGTGCCGCGCATGCGGCGCGAGTTCGGCGGCTGCGCGGGCAACATCGCCTACAACCTCAAGCTCATCGGTGGCGATCCGATCCCGATGGCGACGGTGGGCCAGGATTTCGCGCCCTACCACGCGCATTTCGAGAAGTGCGGCATCCGCCTGGACCAGGTGCGCGTGATCGATGACATGTTCACGCCGCAGGCGTTCATAACCACCGACCTGGACAACAACCAGATCACCGCGTTCCATCCCGGCGCGATGAGCCGCAGCCACGACAACCACGTGCGCGACGTCGCAGGCGTCACGTTCGGCATCGTGGCCCCCGACGGGCGCGAAGGCATGCTGCAGAACGCGGCCGAATTCGCCGAATGCGGCATCCCCTTCATCTTCGATCCCGGCCAGGCGATGCCGCTGTTCAACGGCGAGGAGTTCCGCCACTTCATCGAACTGGCGCAGTACGTCGTGGTCAACGATTACGAGTCGAACCTGTTGCAGGAACGCACCGGCTGGGACGAAGCAACGATTGCCTCGAAGGTCCGTGCCTACATCACCACGCGCGGCCCGCGCGGCTCGCAGATCCACACCGCCGAAGGCGTGCACGAGGTGCCGCCTGCGCACGAGCGCCAGGTTGTTGATCCGACCGGTTGCGGCGATGCGTACCGGGCCGGCCTGATCCTGGGCCTGATGCGCGGCCTCGAGTTGCCCACCTGCGGTCGCATGGCCTCGCTGATGGGCGCGCTCAAGGTCGAGCACCCGGGCACGCAGAACCAGCGCTTCAGCTACGACGAGTTCGCGACGCAGTTCAAGCAGCAGTTCGGCTTCGCGCTGTAACGCGCCGCAGGTCGCAACGACACCCCGCTCCGGCGGGGTGTCTGCGTTTGGGGCTGCCGACGCGCATCGCTGCCATACCTGCAGCGCCGGACCCGCGTGCCAGGTTGACGCGGCTTATATGGCAGCCGGGTTTTGCACTGGCTTGCTCGAAACAGGCAGCGCGCTCCTATCGGCGGCCGCCAGCTCCGCTTCCTTGACCAGCCCAAGCGCATAGATCGACCAGGCCAGGTAGGCGCGCATGCGCTGGAAATAACGGTGCCCCACCGGCTGCCGCAACCGCACGCGCTGTTCGCAACGATGCTTCTGCTCGACCAGGTAATCACGGATGCGCACGAGCTTCGCGCGCGCCTCGTCGATCCCGAGCTGCGATAGATCGAAGAACGGCAGATCGCGATACGAGGGGTGGATCGATGCCGGCGATTTGTTCCAGTTGATCGCGGCGACGGATGCAAGCTTGCCGGCATTGCCGACGACGCCGCAGTCGCAGCGCACCACATGCGCGGTCTGCTCGAAGCGCAAGGACGGGACCTCGCCGCAACTTGCGCAGGCGTTGATCCAGCGTTCGGCCTCGAGCGGATCGTCCGGGCCGAAATCGATCCACTCCGGATCGATGTCGATTTCGCGCATGACGATGCGCGGGCGCGGCGGCATGCGCGACAGCGCGGGGTCGTGCATATGAAGGGTTTGCATGATGGATGCGGTACCGGGACGGGCGTGGACGGCATCCAGCGCCTTCCAAGCCGAACAGCGGGCCACCCTGATCCATGGGTGCAATGACGGGCTCAGTGAAACACAGACCGGGGCGCGCGTGCAGTGCCCCAGACCCTGCGTGAATTGTGCCCGCACCGTCCGCAACGCGGCCTTCACATCACATGCGTCAGCCACAGCACCTGCGGTTGCACCAGCTGCTCGAACTCCGCATACGGCATGCGCACCGCATCGGTGTGGGTGCCGGCATTGAACGCGATGCGCTCGTGGTCGGACAGGCGCGAATCGACATAGACCGGCACGCCGTAGAGGTTGCCGAACGGCGGCATCGCGCCGGGTTCGCAATCGTTGAACACCGGGCGGAACTCGTCCTCGTGAGCGAGCTCCACCGCTGCGCCACCGAGCGCGAGCGCGAGCCGGTGCAGATCGGCGTGGTATGCCGACGGCATCACCAGCATGGCCAGCGTGCCGTC
>CADCUA010000260.1 GCA_902805755.1 uncultured Lysobacter sp. | reverse complement strand
GCCGCCGGAAACGAGTCAAAGCTCGATCGAGAGCTTTTTTCTCGTGGAGCGCGGTCGGGGCGTCGCGACCAATGCATTGAACAACCTCAGTAGCAGGTTCGGCAGCAAACTCCGGACGCGTTCGGATCGCTGTGACACCCAGATCGCTACTTCACGATTCGAAGGTGGCCAGCTCTACGCGGCGTCGGGCTCGTAGGCCCCGGGCCGTCGCCGTCGTCTTCGGGCGACTCGTCGGGGACAGCACTGAGCGGACTGGCGGGCACGTGGCCGTCGTCGGCCGTGTCGTCCATGTCTTCGCTGGTAATGTCCTCGGGCAGTGCCATGCCCTGCCCCGTTTCACGTGCGTAGATCGCAAGGACGGCGTGAATCGGCACGGAAACGGGAAAGCTCACGCCGCCGAAGCGCGCACTGAAAGTGATGCCATCGTTGCTCATGTGCAACTGCGACACCGCACGCTCGGCAACGTTGAGCACAACCTTGCCGTCGTTGATCGTGTGGCTGGGCACCTGCACGCCCGCGCGCGTTGCGTCGACGAGCAGGTGCGGCGTCATTCCGTTGTCGGAAATCCACTCGTACAGCGCCCGCAACAGGTAGGGGCGGTGGCTGGTCATCGGTACGGAGAGCTCGCTCATTCCGGAAGTCTAGCGTCTCCCGCAGCCGTCATTGGAGACCGGCTGCGTATCGCCGCGGAACGGCTGCGACATCAGGCCGGCAGTTCGCGCAGCTTGCGCTCCTGCTCGGTCAGGCTGCGCGCGAAGCCTGGGTTACGGAAGATGCGGTTGCCGTAATCCTCGATCGCCTTTCCATCCTTCGGCAGCGGCACGCCCAGCGCCGGCAGGCGCCAGATGATGGGCGCCATGGCGCAGTCGGCCAAGCTCATCTCGGTGTTCAGGAAGAACTTGTAGGCCTTGAACAGCGGCACGGACGCGGTCAGCAGTTCCTTCAGGCGCTTGCGACCGGCCTCGGCCTGCACCTTGTTGCCGAGCTGAATCGCCTGGACCTGCGGCACCCAGTCGTGCTCCAGACGCAGCGTCGCCAGACGCAGGCGGGCGCGCGAGAGTGGATCGACCGGCATCAGCGGCGGATGCGGGTAGCGCTCGTCGAGGTATTCGCTGACGACGCTCGCCGCGTACAGCACCAGATCGCGCTCGACCAGCGTCGGCACGGAGTGGTACGGGTTGAGGTCGATCAGATCTTCGGGCGGGTTCTGCGGATCGACCGGTGCAAGGTCGTAGCTGACGCCCTTTGCGGCAAGCACCAGCCGCACGCGGTGGCACAGCACGCAGTCCATCGAGGAAAACAAAGTCAGTGAATTACGCATACGCAGGCTCGCCGCCATATCGACCTCGCTGGCAGGACCGGAATCCGCCGGTCACAGACGCCGCCCGCCCGTTGCGGTCGGTCGTCACGGCCCGAGCCACGCGCTTGGCCGCGCTGTGCCTCCCCAGGCACAAACGCAACCGCAGGCCCGTCGGACGGACGAGCCTGCGACAGCACGCGCTTCAGTGCACGTCGCGCCAGTATTCCTTTTTCAGGAGCCAGGCGAGGAACGTGAACAACGCCAGGAACAGCACGACCCAAACGCCGATTTTTTCGCGCTTGAGAGCGGCCGGTTCGCCGGCGTACTCGAGAAATGCAGAGATATCGCGCACCGACTGGTCGAACGCGGCCGGATCCATCGATCCGGGCTGCGTGACCTTGAGACCTACGACCTTGCGCTCGCTGGTCATAGGATCGACCGCGCCGAGCTCGGCGTGCTGCAGGCCCTGCAGGTCCCACAGCGGGTTGGGCATCGACACGTTCGGGTAGAGCGTGTTGTTCCAGCCCAGCGGGCGCGACTCGTCGAGATAGAACGACTTGAGGTAGGTGTACACCCAGTCGCTTCCGCGCACGCGCGAAATCAGGCTCAGGTCCGGCGGCATCTTGCCGAACCACTCGTTGCCCTGTTCGTTGTTCAGGCTGACATGGATCTGCTCGCCGAACTTCGCGCCGGTGAAGTTGAGGTTCTGCATCACCTCTTCTTCGGTCAGGCCAAGGTCCTCGGCCATGCGCGAATAACGCAGGTATTTCAGCGAATGGCAGCCGGCGCAGTAGTTCAGATAAAGCTGCGCGCCCCGCTGCAGCGACGCCCGGTCACTGAGGTCGGTTCCCGCCTGCTGCAACGCACCGCCGCTCGCGGCGAATGCGGATGCCGAGACGAGAAGACCGGCGGCGAACGTGGCGATCTTGTGCAATACGCGCATCGAGGCAGACTTTCTGGGAACGGGCCGATTGAAGGCAGGCTTCTGGTCAGTCATGCGTCGTCACCCGCGCCGGCACCGGCTTGGTGCGGTCGATGCGGCTCCAGAACGGCATGGTGATGAAGAACGCGAAATACAGGAACGTGAGCACGCGGCCGATGATCGTTTCGGTCGGATCCGTGCCCGGGCCTGCACCGATCTTGCCCAGCCACACGAAGCAGATCACGAGGATCGCGAGCATGAGCTTGGTGATCGGACCCTTATAACGGTGCGAGCGCACCTTCGCACGATCCAGCCACGGCACCGCGAACAGGATCGCGATCGCCGCAAACATCACGATGACACCGCCGAGCTTGTTCGGGATCACGCGCAGCATCGCGTAGTACGGCGTGTAGTACCACACGGGCTTGATGTGCTCCGGCGTCACCAGGCGGTTCGCCTCGGTGAAGTTGTCGTGCTCGAGGAACCAGCCACCGAACGCCGGGGTGAAGAAGATGATGAACGCGGCCAGCACCAGGAAGAAGCCGACGCCGAACAGGTCCTTCACCGTGTAGTACGGATGGAACGGGATGCCGTCAGCAGGCGCCGTCGGCGACCACGCGTTGCCCTTCGGACCGTACTTGATGTCCACGCCGTCGGGGTTGTTCGAGCCGACTTCATGCAATGCGCCGAGATGCAGCACGACGAGCAGCAACAACACCAGCGGCAGCGCGATCACGTGCAGCGCGAAGAAGCGGCCGAGCGTCGCGTCACCTGGCAGGTAATCGCCCATGATCCATTCGGTCAGGCCGTTACCGATGACCGGGATAGCGCCGAAGAGCGAAATGATCACCTTCGCGCCCCAGAACGACATCTGGCCCCAAGGCAGCACGTAGCCCATGAATGCCTCGGCCATCAGCACGAGGTAGATGAGCATGCCGAGGATCCACACCAGCTCGCGCGGCTTCTGGTACGAGCCGTACATCAGGCCGCGGAACATGTGCAGGTAGACGACGATGAAGAACAGCGAGGCGCCGGTTGAGTGCATGTACCGGATCAGCCAGCCCCACTCGACGTCGCGCATGATGTACTCGACCGACGCGAACGCTTCCGCGGCGCTCGGCTTGAAGTGCATCGTGAGGAAAATGCCCGTGACGATCTGGTTGACCAGAACGAG
>CADCUA010000259.1 GCA_902805755.1 uncultured Lysobacter sp. | reverse complement strand
TCGCACTCGGCCTGCGCTCGGTAAAAATCAACGCCGTGCTTTTACGTGACCTCAACGACGACTCGTTACCCGCGTGGCTCGAGTACGTGCGCGACCGCCGGGTGACCGTGCGTTTCATCGAGTTGATGCAGACGGGCGACAACGCGGAATATTTCCAGCGTCATCACCTGCGCGCCGAGCATCTCGAACAACGACTGCAATCCTGCGGGTGGGAGCTGATGCTGCGAGCGCCGGGCGCGGGGCCCGCGCGTGAGTACCGGCATCCATCCTGTGTCGGCCGCATCGGCATCATTGCGCCTTATTCGCGCGATTTCTGCGCAGGATGCAACCGTCTGCGGGTCACGTCGGCTGGCGACCTGCGCCTGTGCCTGTTCGGCGAGACCGGCACGCCGCTGCGGCCGCTGTTGCAGCACGACGACCAGATCGAAGCGTTGCAGGATCTGCTCGTCGCGCAGCTGGGGCTCAAGAAGGCCACGCACGCGCTGCACCAGGGTGAAACCGGCCTGACCCCACATCTCGCATCGATCGGAGGGTGAGTGTGGAAGACGCACCACAGCGCAGCGCGGGTTTCCACATGGCCGACGTGCGCCGCAAGCGGCCGACTGCGCGCCGCGCCGTCGCCGTCGGCGAGCTTTACGCGGGAGACGTAGCCTACGAAGCGATCGTCGCGCGGCGCCTGCCGAAGGGCGATGCGCTCGCGATGGCGGAGATCGCGGGGCTGCAGGGCGCAAAGCAGGCTTCGCTGCTGATGCCGCTATGCCATCCGTTGCCGCTGGAGTTCGTTGAAGTGCGCTGCGTCCCGGTGCCCGAACGGCAAGCGATCCGTGTGTATTGCGAGGTCGCCACGGAAGCACGCACGGGTGTCGAGATGGAAGCGCTTGCAGGTGCGAACGCCGCGTTGCTCACGATCTACGATCTGACGAAACCGGTCGACCCCGCGCTCTCGATTGGTGGCGTGCGACTTCTGTTCAAGGAAGGCGGCAAGAAGGGCCTGTGGCTGCATCCCGACGGAATGAGCGACGAAGAAGTGCAGCGCTATGGTCCGCGCGAAATCATGCGGATCGACGGATGGCGCGCAGCCGTGCTCACTCTGAGTGACCGCGCAAGCAGCGGCGAATACGAAGACCGCTCGGGCCCGATCCTTGTCGATGCACTGACGAAACTCGGTGCGGACGTGTGCGGGCTGGAAGTTCTCCCTGACGATCCCACATCGATCGCAGCGCGCATCCGGCTGCTTGCGGACAGCGGCGTCGGGTTGGTGATCACTACGGGAGGGACCGGGATCGGGCCGCGCGACTCGACGCCCGAAGCGCTGGCATCGGTCGCCACGCGCCATGTCCCGGGACTTGCGGAGCTGTTTCGCAGCGAAAGCCGCCATCACACCCCGATGGCGTGGCTGAGTCGAGCCGACGCCGCGCTGGTGGACGAGATGCTCGTCATCACGCTGCCCGGCAGCAGCCGCGCGGTCGCCCAAGGCATGGCCATCCTTGCGCCGTTGCTCGCCCATGCGCGCGCGATGATTTCCGGCGGATCACACGCGTGATTGCATTCGAGCAAGCGCAGGAAATCGTGCAGCGGCAATGTGCCCGACTGCCCGACGAAACAGTGCCTTTGCAGGCGCTTCCCGGACGAGTTACCGCCAATTCTATTCGCAGCCCCGTGGACCTGCCCGGCTTCGACAACTCGGCCATGGACGGGTTCGCGTTGCGACTTGAAGGTCGGGCAGCGGACGCGGGAACGCTCTATACCGTTACTGGCGAGCAGGCCGCCGGTGACTGCACGGTCGGTTCCCGAAGCGACGCGGATTGCTGGAGCATCATGACCGGCGCCCAGGTCCCGCAGGGTTTCGACACCGTCGTGCCCGTCGAGCAGGTGGAAATCCTGGAGTGGACAGCCGACGGCCGGCCTCTGCGCATTCGCTTGCGTGATGGCGCATCCCCGAACCAGCACATCAGGCGGGCAGGGGAGGACATTGCGCTTGGCGATGTCGCATTGCCGGGCTCGACGTTCATCGATGCGCCGGCGCTGATGTTGTTGGCGGGGCTGGGGGTCGCAAGTGCGCGTGTTGTCCGCCGCCCACGCATCGCACTCATCTGCACGGGACGGGAGCTTGTCGACGATCCCGTGCAGGCGCTGGCACCGGGACAGATCCGAAACTCGAACGCCGCTTTTCTAGCGGCACGGATCCCTGCATGCGGGGCCGAGCTCGTGCACCGCGAAACCGTGCCTGACGAGCCGGCGTTGTTCGAAGCGGCGCTGGCGCGGGCGAGGGCAGCCGATGCCGATATCGTGATCAGCACCGGCGCGGTCTCGATGGGGCGATTCGACTTCGTGCCCACCGTGCTGGACCGCGTTGGCGCGGTGACGCTGTTCCATAAAGTGGCCATGCGCCCCGGAAAACCGCTGCTTTTCGCGAAGTTGCCGAATGGGGCGCTGTACTTCGGTCTGCCCGGCAATCCGGTTTCCAGCGTCGTCGGCTTCCGTTTTTTCGTTGAAGCAGCCCTGCGCACAATGCTCGGCCTGGGGCGTGAACAACCGTGGCGCCTGCCACTCGCGCATGACGCTTCCAAGAAGCCGGGCTTTCGTCTGCACCAGAAGGCGAGGTTGCAGCTCGGCTCGACCGGACGCCTGCATGTTCACCTGCTGCAGGGCCAGGAGTCGTTCAAGACGCGCCCGCTGATCGAGGCGCGGGTCTGGGCAGCGCTGCCGGCGGACGTTTCAAAACTCGGGCGCGGCGACAACGTGGACGTCTTCCCGTTGGGGCACGAACTGGGGGTAAGGCTGGGCGCGCAACACGATGAGGAGGCCTCGTGCGCATTGAACTGAGCGTGTTTGGCGCATTCCGCGATTTCGTCCCGGAAGGTCACATGGCCCTCGACGTGGGCGAGGGCACGGACGTCGGGTCGGTACGTGCAGCGTTCGCAGCGCACGCTGCCGCTCACTGGCCGACTTTCAACAGTGGATTGCTTGCAAGTTCCGCTTTCGCAAGTGAAGTCGCGGTGCTTCGCGACGCCGACCCGGTGCCGGCGGACGGGAAGCTGGCAGTGCTGCCTCCAGTCAGCGGAGGCTAGGGTGGAAAAGCTCTTCGACGTGCAGTGCGCGGTGCACGATATTTCCGACAGTCGACTCGACCCGGCCGCCGCGCTCGATTTCGTTTCGGATCCCGGCTTCGGCGGCGTCACGATGTTCATCGGCCGGATCCGTGACTTCAACGTCGGTCGAGTCGTCACCGGTGTCAGCTATGACATGTTTGATGCGCTTGCACTCAACGTTTTCGCAGGCGCTGCCCGCGAGGCATCGGAAGCATGCGGCCCACGGTTGAAGGTCTATGTCGCCCACGCAAAAGGGCATCTCCGCATCGGTGACATCGCCGTGGTGGTCGCAGCCGGTACACCGCACCGCGA
>CADCUA010000258.1 GCA_902805755.1 uncultured Lysobacter sp. | reverse complement strand
CACCCGCGCGAGCTCGAGGCGGTGTTCGCTGCCGCACGCGGCGGCTGGCCGGACAAGCGCGTGGTTGCCGCGTTCCAGCCGCATCGCTACAGCCGCACGCGCGATCTGTTCGATGATTTCGCCGCCGTGCTGTCGTCGGTCGATGCGCTGGTGCTGACCGAGGTGTATCCGGCCGGCGAAGCGCCGATCGCGGGCGCGGATGCGAAATCGCTCGCGCGTGCGATCCGCTCGCGCGGCCGCATCGACCCGGTGGTCGTCGGCGGCGCTGGAGAACTCGGCAACGTATTGCCCGACGTGCTGCGCGATGGCGACCTGCTGCTGGTGATGGGCGCCGGCGACATCGGTTACGCCGCGCAGCAGCTGGCCCTGCATGGACTCATGGGAGACGCGAAATGAATACGCCGCTTTCCGATACGACATTCGCACCGCCGCGCGTCAGCGACCCCGCGGTGTTCGGCCGCGTTGCCGTGCTCATGGGCGGCACCAGCGCCGAGCGCGAGGTCTCGCTGGACTCCGGCCGCAACGTGCTCGAGGCGTTGCGCGCGCGCAATGTCGATGCGTTCGCGGTCGATGGCATTCCGGCACTGCTCGACGCGATCCGCGCGGGTTCGGTCGATCGCGTGTTCAACATCCTGCACGGCAACAAGGGCGGCGGCGAAGACGGCGTGCTGCAGGGTCTGTGCGAAGCACTCGGCGTGCCATATACGGGCTCGGACGTGCTCGGCTCGGCGCTTGCGATGGACAAGATCCGTACCAAGCAGGTGTGGCTGAGCCTTGGCCTGCCGACACCGCGCTATGTGCGCCTGGCGAAAGGCGACGACGTGCACGCGGCCGCGCGTGAGATCGGCCTGCCGGTGATCGTCAAGCCATCGTGCGAAGGTTCCAGCGTCGGTGTCTCGCGCGTGCTCGACGATGCGGGCCTTGATGCCGCGGTCGAACTGGCCGCGCGATACCCGGGCGAGATGCTGATGGAACAGCTCGTGCGCGGCGACGAGTTTTCGGTGCCGGTGCTTGCGTGTGGCGAAGGCCATGCGGCGTTGCCGTCGATCCGCATCGTGCCGGCCGGCGAGTGGTACGACTACCACGCGAAATACATTGCCGACGACACCCAGTACCTGTGTCCGGGCCTGGAAGGCGCGGACGAGGACGAGATCCGCCGCATCGCATTGGCCGCGTTCGTTTCAGCCGGCTGCCGCGGCTGGGGCCGCGTCGATGTCATGCGCGACCGCTCGACCGGCCGCTTCTACCTGCTCGAGATCAACACCGCGCCGGGCATGACCAGCCATTCGCTGGTGCCGAAGGCCGCGGGCGTCATCGGCATCGGTTTCGAAGAGCTGTGCTGGCGCGTGCTCGAATCCAGCCTGGGAGATGACCGCGGGTGAATGCGCTGCTGCGCCTGCTCGGATGGCTGCTCGCGGTCGCGCTCGTCGCGCTGCCGGTCGTCGCCGTGCTCAACGGGTGGGTGGGCGCTGGGCATTGGCCGCTGACGCGGCTGCGCGCCACCGGCGAGTTCGAGCGTGTCGATGCAGCGCTGCTTCGCGCGACGCTCGCGCCGTATGCCAAACGTGGCTTCTTCGCGGTCGATCTCGAAGCCGCGCAGGTCGCGGTGTCGAAGCTGCCCTGGGTCGAGCATGCGGTCGTGCGCAAGCGCTGGCCGGATGTGCTGGAGGTTCGCGTGATCGAACACCGCCCGTTCGCACGTTGGGGCGCCGACCGCTTGTTGTCCGAGCACGGCCGTCTGTTCGCGGCCAAGGGCGTCGACGTGCCGCCGGGCCTGCCGCAGCTGGGCGGGCCGGAAAGCCGTATTCCCGAAGTCGTTGCCCTGTACAACGATGCGACCGCGTTGTTTGCGTCCGCCGGCATGCCTGTTCGCGCCGTGGAGATGGACGCGCGCGGCAGCTGGTCGCTCGGGCTCGAAAACGGTGCGCAGATCATCGTCGGCCGCAACGAAGCGCGCGCACGCCTGGCGCGTTTCGTACGCATGGTGCCGCAGCTGCTCACGCAACCCACGCAACAGCTTGTGCGCGCGGACCTGCGTTACACGAACGGCTTCGCGCTGTCGTGGCAGACGCGGCCGCAGACCCCATCCAACACGACGCCGGCCGCCAGCGGGCCGGATGTTCGCTCGCAGCAAGGACAGACATGAATCGCAAGGGCGACAAGTCGCTGATCGTCGGGCTGGACATCGGCACCTCCAAGGTGGTCGCGCTGGTGGGCGAATACACGCCCGGCTACGGCCGCCTCGGCACGCCGATCGAAGTGATCGGCATCGGCTCGCACGAATCGCGCGGCCTGCGCCGCGGCGTCGTGGTCGATATCGAATCGACCGTGCAGTCGATCCAGCGCGCGATCGAGGAAGCCGAGCTGATGGCCGGCTGCGAGATCCGCTCGGTGTATGCATCGATCTCCGGCAACCACATCCAGTGCCGCAACTCGCAGGGCATCGCGCCGATCCGCGACGGCGAAGTCACGTTCGGTGATCTCGACCGCGTGCTCGATGCCGCGAAGGCCGTGGCAATCCCGGCCGACCAGAAGATCCTGCATGCGATCCCGCGTGATTACGTGCTCGACGATTCGCAGGAAGGCATCCGCAATCCGGTCGGCATGTCCGGCGTGCGGCTGGAAGTGCATGCGCACCTCGTCATCGGCGCGCAGTCGGCGGCGGCGAACATCAGCAAGTGCGTGCAGAAGTGCGGGCTGCAGGTCGATGACCTGATCCTCGGCGTGCTTGCATCCAGCCATGCGGTGCTGACCGCCGACGAGCGCGAGCTTGGCGTCGTGCTCGTGGATATCGGCGCCGGCACCACCGACATTGCGGTGTTCGTCCAAGGCGCAATCGCACACACCGCAAGCCTGCCGATCGCGGGCGACAAGGTCACCGAAGACATCGCGCACATGCTGCGCACGCCGACGCCGGAAGCCGAGCAGATCAAGGTGCGCTATGCATGCGCGCTCGCGCAGATGGCGACGGCGGAAGAATCGATCCAGGTGCCTAGCGTCGGCGATCGTGCGCCGCGGCGCATGCCGCGCGCGTCGCTCGCGCAGGCGGTGCAGGCGCGTTACGAGGAAATCTTCGAGATGGTGCAGGCCGAACTGCGCCGCTCGGGCTTCGAACAGCATGTGCGCGCGGGCATGGTGCTCACCGGCGGCGCTTCGAAAATGGAAGGCGTGGTCGAGCTTGCAGAGGAAATGTTGCAGATGCCGGTGCGTGTCGGCATCCCGCAACATGTGACCGGACTCGGGGAAGTCGTAGGCAACCCTGTGCATGCCACGGGGGTGGGGCTTTTGTTGATGGGCTCACAGATAGAAAATCCGCGCCGGCCGGCACTGTCGACCGGACGCGCGGGGACGTTCCTGAGCAAGTTGAAGAACTGGTATCGCGGCGAGTTCTGATCGACGCGGTGAGC
>CADCUA010000257.1 GCA_902805755.1 uncultured Lysobacter sp. | reverse complement strand
GCAACGCCGTGCTGTCCCGCTGGCCGCAGCTGGCCACGCCGGCACCAAACCGCGCGATCGGTTGATTCGTCACGAATGCCCTGTCGCGAAAGCGACAGGGCACAGCCAGCCGGTTTACGGCGCTTCGACGGTGTAGCCCTTCGCCTGCAGACGTGCGAGATACCCGTCCGGCTTGAGCAGTTCGCGCATGGGGAGCACGGCAAATGTCGATGCGTTCTTGGCGATCGCCTTCTCGGCGGCATCAAGCCACAGGTTGCGCATTTCGCCATCGAAATCGCGCGCGCCGCGTTTCTTCGCGGCCGTGGTTTCCATGGCCGCGCGCATGCAGGCTTCGTTCTGGTCGCTGTAAGGCAGCGCGCGCAGCGACTCGATGTCACCGACCGCCCACGCGTTCGCGCGCTCGCGCATCGCACCGAGGTCGGTCTCCAGACGGTCCAGCGTCTTGCGGAAACAGTCCAGATCGTCCATTCGGGTTCCGCGGAATTCGGCCAGCGCCTGCTTCGGGTCGGCGATGTTGAGCTTGACCGTGGGTGAGGTTTGCACCAGACCGTGACGCTTCACCGCGCGCTGGAGCACAGGCCCGACAATGCCGGACTTTGCTAGGCCTGCATCGTCCATCGCCTCTCCATACAGCTCCATCGCGGCGAACATCGGCCGCCACTTCTCGATACCGCCGTCGCGCCCGACGTACTTGAGCTTGAGCGGCACCCAGCGTGCGTAAAGGTCGGCGGGCACGACATCTTTCAGCATCGCGCCGTCCGGATTCTTTCGCGCGCCCAGCGCCTTCGGTGCCAGCAGAAGCCCCTGGAACATACCGATGTCCGCGTTGATCGACACCGCCGGCTGCCAGATGATCTCCTGCGACTGCGCGAGCGCACCCTCGACGTCCCTGGACACCCATTCCATCTTCTTCGGAAGCGGCGACAGCGTACCCAGCACCCACATAACGTGGTTGCCGCGGCTGACTTTCCACATCCCCGGCCCCGGCAGCACGCCCGAGACGACGACGGTTTCCATGTCGCTGATCGGGCCCTCGAATGCACTTGCGCTGCTTGCGGCTGGAGCAGCGGCTGGCGACGGCTGGGGTACCTGCGCAAGTGCGATAGCAGGGCTCGACAGTCCGAGCACGAGCGCGGCAAGAAAGCGTGGGTGCATCCGATGTACTCCAGAGGAAATGTGGTGCGGCAGTGGCGGCCACGGTAAGCGGGGCCGCGCGATCAGACATGCCCCATGCGTCACTAGTTCCACCGGCATGCAGCACCAACCCTGGCGTACCTGCGCAGTCATGGGCGGGCCGGCTGGCAGCCTGATCGCATACGAAAACGCCCGGCGCAGGGCCAGGCGTTCCGGAATACTTGAATTGGTCGGGACGGCCGGATTCGAACCGACGACCCTCTGCCCCCCAGGCAGATGCGCTACCAGGCTGCGCTACGCCCCGACATGTACTGCATTGCATCCATCGCGGATGCCCGCCCAGAAGCGGGCGGCAAGTATAGCGGTTTGGCGCTTCAAGACCAGTCTGCGCATTGCAGCGCGCCGGCTACCGGCACCAACGACGGCCGCCATCCGCAGGACGGAGTCAGCGCCGCAGAAGCTGCAGCACTTCCTCCAGTTCCATCCGAACCTGCTTGATGATCTGCGAACTCAGCGCCGACTCGTCCTTCTGCGCTTCGCCCTCCAGCCGCAGACGCGCGCCGCCGATCGTATAACCCTGTTCGTAGAGCAGGCCACGGATCTGCCGCACCATCAGCACTTCATGGCGCTGGTAGTAGCGGCGATTGCCCCGGCGCTTGACCGGATTCAGCGTCGGGAATTCCGTCTCCCAGTAACGAAGCACATGCGGTTTGACGTCGCACAGCTCGCTCACTTCACCAATCGCGAAGTAACGCTTGGCCGGGATCGGCGGAAGTTCGCGATTACTGCCGGGATCAAGCACGGCCGCCTCCATCGAACGCTTCGACGCGCTCCTTGAGCTTCTGACCCGGGCGGAATGTCACCACCGTGCGTGCGGAGATCGGAATCTCCTCGCCCGTCTTCGGGTTGCGGCCTGGACGCTGGTTCTTGCGACGAAGATCGAAATTGCCGAAGCCCGACAGTTTGACCTGGCGGCCGCCTTCGAGTGCTTCACGCAGCGCGTCAAAGAACGAATCGACGAATTCCTTCGCCTCGCGCTTGTTGAGCCCGACGTCGTCGAAGAGCCGCTCAGCCATTTCCGCCTTGGTCAATGCCATCGATATTCCCGATCTGTTTCCACCATCAAGCGAACCCGGACTCTGCCGCTTCATGCGTCAGGAGCGAATGACCGCCCCATGCTCGCGCTGGAGAGAAGCAATGATTTCAGCCACGACCGAGTCCACGTCGCCGTCGGTCAGGGTGCGGGTTTCGTCCTGCAGAATCAAGCCCATAGCCAGACTCTTGAATCCGGTTTCCACGCCCTTGCCCTGGTAACGATCGAATAGGACGAGCTGCCGCAGTGACGCACCCGCGGCATGCCGCGTCGTCGCTTCAACCGATGCCCAAGGCATCTCCTGAGGCACGACAATTGCGAGGTCGCGCCGTACTGACGGGAACCTCGACAGTTGAGCAGCGCGCGGCAATGCCCGCAGCACCAGCGGCGCGAGATCAAGCTCGAACGCGAGCACGTCATGATCAATCCCGAGCACGCGCTGCAGGCGCGGGTGCAGCTGGGCAATCCAGCCCAGCGCGACTTCTCCTTCGTGCATCACGCGCATGACCTGCGCCGTGCGCCCGGGATGCCCCCACGGCGCCTGGGCAGGCCGGAACGCGAGCGACGCGCCCGATGCTGCGGCCAGACTCTCCAGGTCGCCCTTGAGATCATGGAAGCCGATCGTACGCGTGGCTTCACCCCACTGCTCCGCCGTTGCAGGACCGTACGCCACCGCAGCAATGCGGCGCGTTTCAAGCGGTGCAGCCGCCTGTGCATGAAACACGTTGCCGATCTCGAACAGCCGCACCCGCGTCTGCTGGCGCGAGGCATTGCGCGCCAGCGCCGCGACCAGGCCCGGCAACAGCATAGTGCGCATCACCCCCAGCTCCGCGCTCAAGGGATTCGCGAGCGGCACGCTGCCGTCGAGGGCCGACCACTGTTCGAGTGCAGCCGCGTCCACGAATGCGTAGTTGATCGTCTCCAGAAAATCGCGCGCCACCAGCTGCCTGCGCACAGTGGCCTCGTCGATGCGCGACTCACTCGGCGCGACCAGGCGTGCGGATCCCGCAGGAAGCGTCGTCGGGATCGCATCGTATCCGTGGATCCGCGCGATCTCCTCGATCAGGTCCTCCTCGATCGCCAGATCGAAACGGCGCGTCGGTGGCGTCACGCGCCAGCCATCGTCCGCGGCATCGACCTGCAGCCCGAGCGCGCGCAGGATGCGCTCGACGTCCGCGTCCGCCACC
>CADCUA010000256.1 GCA_902805755.1 uncultured Lysobacter sp. | reverse complement strand
CAGGGCGAACGCGCGGTCGACCGCGTCACCGCCGCCCTGGCGGAAGCCCTGGTCGATCATCGTCCGGAACGCGAGCGGAAGGCTGAGGGTCGCGCTGCTGGACACTGCAAGCGCGGCCAGCCACGCCGCAAACAGGCCGCGGTGCCGCTGCACAAACGGCCACAGGGTGCGCAGGCTCCCGACGGGCGCCTTGCGCGCGCGGGCTTCGGATTCGGCGGGTTCGCTCATCCGCATATTGTCGTCGATCGTGGCGCGGGGCGGCCGACGGCATGTGGCCGCAACCGTGCGACGTCGATCAATCCGCGGCGACGATGCAGCGCGCCCGGTCGCGGGTGGCGTCGCGCAGTTGCTGCACGAGCAGCGGCAATGCGTCGGCGGGAAGGCGCGCATGCAGGCATGCGCCGTTTTCGTCGAAGCGCTCACCGACTTTTTCCGCGCCGGCCGCAGCGAGCAGTGCATGCACCGCGCCGGTGTCGGCAAACGCAAACGTGATCTCGCATTCGATCAGGTGTGTGATCGGCGTGCGCTGCGCCAGGCGCAGGCATTCCGCGGCACATCCGCCGTACGCACGCACGAGTCCGCCCGCCCCGAGCTTGATGCCGCCGTACCAGCGCGTGACCACGACCGCCACGCCGTCGAAACCCTGGCCGTCAATCGCCGCGAGAATCGGCCGCCCGGCGGTGCCGCCCGGCTCGCCGTCGTCATTGGAGCGGTATTGGGACCCGATGCGATAGGCCCAGCAGTTATGGGTCGCGGCCGGGTCTCCCACCTCCGCGAAAAACGCCAGCGCTGCATCGGCGCTGGTGATGGGCGCAGCGACGGCAAGGAAGCGGCTGTGTTTGACCTCGATCGCATGCTGTGCCCGGACGGCAAGGGTATGCATGTCTAACGCGGCAGATCACGCAGGTCACGCGGCACCGGGATGCGCGGATACGAGCGGCGGAACAGGCGCAGGCTTTCACCCGCGCTTTCGAGGTCACCTTCTGCGCGGCGGAGGCGGATGCGTTCGAGCCAGTCCGCCGGCGCCAGCGACCCGTCGAGCGCGACCGGCATTGCGGCGACTGCACCATCACCCGATTGGCCCGTGGACGGACTGGCGGCGTTGTCGGCGCTGGCCGGCGTCCGGTGCTCGCCGACTTCCGGATCGCGTTGATTGCGGATCGGAGCGCTGCTCCGAGCTGCTTCAGCACGTGCGCGAGCCGCCGTGGTGTATGTGGCGCGTCGGGGCGCGCGCGTACGCGCTGACTGCGCTTGCTGCTCCGGCGCCGTCGCATGCACGGGCGCCATGGCGCGCTCGATGGGTGCCGCGATGGACGGCGCAGCCGTTTCCGGTTCGGGCGGCACAGCGGCTTGCTGCGGCACTGCATCCATCGCATCGACATGAGCCGGCATGGCGGGCTCGCCCGCAGTGTCCTGTGCCGGTACGGGGGACGAGGATGGGACCGCATCGCCCACGCCGGATCGCGTATCCGGCATGGCCGGCGCGGCGGCTCGCTTTCCTGTGCCGGGCGGCGGCGATGGATCGGAACGAGCATCCGCTGGCGCCGCGATCATCTCGACCGCGACGAATCCGTCATCACCACGCGTTTCGCGCGGCACCTCGGGTCGTTCACCCGGACGCAGCTGCCACACCAGGCCGACCGCGAACACGAACGCCGCGGCGGTGCCGACCGCGGTGATGAAACCTCCCGGTACGGCAGCGGCGGCCCACCACCTGCGTCCGCGACGGCTCGTGCGAGACGGCGGACTGGCTGCATGCGCCGCGCGCAGGATCGCTGCGTCGAGCGCGGCTGAAGGCTCGCCTTGGGGAGGCAGTCGCGCGAGGCGCTCGGCCAGAGCGCGCTCCTCGGGCGACAGTGGATCGTGCATGGGGTTCATGGTGCGGATTCTCGCTTCGGCCCGCGCGATCTCGGTCGCATGCGGGCCGGGAGCAGGCAAGCACGCAAGCAGGCCCGTGCCCGCGTCTGCGCCAGCACGCCCGTGGCAAACGCGGTTGCATGGTCGGGAAAGCCGCGCGCCGCTCGCGCACAGGTGCGTTCGCGCGGGCAGGCGGCGCGTGGATCTAGCCTGCGACGGGATTCCAGCTTATTCACTCGAGAGTCCACTTCGTAGTTTTTCCATCGCATACCGCAGCCGCGACTTGACGGTTTCGCGGCCGGCGCCGGTGATCGCACCGATTTCCTCAAGGCTCAGCTCCTGTTCGAGCCGCAGCGCGATCACCTCGCGCTGCTCGGGCGGCAGTGCTTCGATCGCACGCTGCAGGCGCCGGCGCTGTTCGAATTCCGATAGCGTGCGCTCCGGCGTGTCCGGATCGGGGACGTTCGCGGCTCGCGCCTCGGCGTCGTCCGGCGCCGCAGGGCGGTACTTCATCGCACGCCAGTGGTCGCCCAGCCGGTTGTGCGCAATGCGGAACAGCCAAGTGCGGAACGGGGCATCGGGCTTCCAGCCGGCGCGTGCGGTGATGACGCGCTGCCAGACGTCCTGGAAGATTTCATCAGCAAGCGCCGGCTCCCGTACATGACGCAGCACGAAGCGGTACAGCGGCAGCCGGTGCCGCGCATAGAGGTTTTCGAACGCCGCCGTGTCGCCCCCCGTCCAGGCGAGCATCAGCACGTCGTCCGCCGTCTCGGCCTCTGAATTCATGGCGCGCAGCGTACGGGCTGGCACCCGCGAGGCAAAGCCGTCGGGTTCGTGCATGTCGGCAGAGACCGGTTCCATGGCTGTTGCAACGGTCGGGGGCGGCATTCGGGGTTGGCCACCTGCCCGGAGCGCGGCTTGTTATCCTCCGGAAGCCATCGGGCGCGGCAGTGGGAGGGGTGGAGTGGGCGACTCAGAGCAAAGGCCGATGCCGGAAGCGAGCCTGCCGGGCTGTTCGATGGTGTCGCTGGCAGCGGCGCTGCGGCATTCGCTGCCGCGCGAAACCCAAGTCGTCGTGCATTGGCGTGACGCCTACGGCGCGACGGGAACATCGCTCACCGACCGTGCATCGGGGCTTGTCGCAGAGGCCGAAGCGCTGCTCGCACTGGGCCGCGCGACCTCGCATGCCGAAGGTTTGCTCGCCGACGTGTGGCAGGAAGAGGACGGGACCTGGATCGCGCTCGTGGCCAGCCTGCGCGAACCGCCGATCCCGGCTGCCCAGGCGGCATGGCTCGGCCTGGCCCGCCGTGCGATCTGGGCGACGCTGGTGGCTGACCGCGCGCAGGCGCACGCCGAGTCGCTGCGCAAGTCCGAACGCCTGCAGCAGGCGCTGTACGAAATCGCCGACCTGTCCGGTTCGAATCTCGACCTCGTCGACATGCTGGGCCGCATCCACGCCGCGGTCGGCGGGCTGATGTACGCGGAGAATTTCTACATCGTCGCGTGGGACGGCGAGCGCGAACGCATGCGCTTCCTGTATTTCGCCGACCAGCGCGATCCGTACCGGGCCGACCCAGGGCGCGAACTCGCGCCCGAGGACATGCGCTACAGCCTCACGCTCGAACTGCTGCGTCATGGCGCGCCGCTACGCGGCTCCACGCGCGTCATCCGCGAGCAGTTGGGCCATGACGTGCAGCAAGACCACGAGCGCGACGCGGCCGACCGCGAGGCCGGCCCCGACAGCCTGGACTGGCTCGGCGTGCCGATGAGCCGCGACGGACGCGTGTGCGGCGCGGTGGTCGTGCAGAGCTACGACCGAGCTGATTGCTACAGTCAGGAGGATCGCGCGCTGCTGGGTTTCGTCGCCCAGCACATCCTCACCGCGCTGGACCGCCATCAGGCGCGCGAGGAACTCGAGCGGCGCGTGCGACAGCGCACGGACGCGTTGTGGCAAAGCAACCGCGATCTCCAGAGCGAGATTCTCGAGCGCCAGCGCGCCGAGCGGCTGCAGCGCGCGCTGTTCCGTATCGCCGAGCTGTCGATCACGTCCGAAACGCTCCAGCGGTTCTACGCGCAACTGCACGAGATAGTCGGCGAGTTGCTGTACGCGCGCAATTTCTACATCGCGCTGCTGACCGATGACGGCAAGCGCCTGGAATTCCCGTATTCGGTGGACGAGCTCGATCGCGCGCGCGCGCCACGCGAACGCATGAACGGCCTGACCGAATACGTCATCGCGCGCGGCCGGCCCTTGCTGGTCGATCGCGCAGGGGTACTCGGTCTGGAAGCTGACGGCGTGGTGCGAAGCGTCGGCCCGCTCGCGCAGTGCTGGCTCGGCGTTCCGCTGCGACAGGACGATGCCGTCGTCGGTTGCATCACGGTGCAGAGCTACTCGCCGGCCGTGACGTTCGATGCGCGCGACCAGGAACTGCTGACGTTCGTCGCGCACCACATCGGCATCGGTCTTGCACGCAAGCGCGCGCAGGACCGGCTCGTCGCCGCGCATGCCGAACTCGAACAGCGCGTGGAATCACGCACGCGCGAACTTGCACTTGCGAACAACCAGCTGGTCGCACAGATCGGCGAGCGCATGCGCGCGGAGAAGCGCCTCACCCACCAGGCGCTGCACGATTCGCTGACCGAGTTGCCGAACCGCGCGCGTCTGCTGCAGGAACTGGCAGCCGCGATCGAGCGCGCGACGCACGACAGCAGCCACGGCTTCGCGGTGCTGTTCCTCGACCTGGACCGTTTCAAGCTCATCAACGACAGCGCCGGGCACGCCGCGGGTGACAAGCTGCTGGTCGAAGTCAGCCGCCGCATCATCGCGGCCGTGCGCGGGCACGACGTCGTCGCACGCCTGGGTGGGGACGAGTTCGCGATCCTCGTCGGCGAGGTCGCCGACGCGCACGCGGCGCAGGAGCTTGCGGGACGCATTCTCGAAACACTGGGCACGCCCTGCTGGGTCGGGGGACGCGAGGTGTTTCCGTCGGCCAGCATCGGAATCGCGGTGTGGAACCCGCTCTACCGCACCGGCGCGGACATGCTGCGCGACGCCGATGCCGCGATGTACCGCGCGAAGAGCGCGGGCCGCAACGGCTGGGCCCTGTTCGATGGCGCGATGCGCGACGAAGCGATGCGCATCCTCGATCTGGAAGCGGATCTGCGACGCGCGATCAACGGCAGCGGTTTCATCGCGTACTACCAGCCGATCGTGCGGCTGAGCGACCGCTCGATCGTCGGCCATGAGGCCCTGCTGCGCTGGCGTCACGAGCGACGCGGCCTGTTGTTGCCGGGCGAGTTCATCGGCCTGGGCGAGGACAGCGGGCTGATCGAGGAAGTGGACTGGCTGGTGTACGCGCAGGTGGCGGAGCGCCTTGCGCACACCAGCGAGGGGTACATCTCGGTCAATGTCTCGCCGCGGCATTTCCGCAGTGCGGACTTCGCCGACCGCCTGTTGCAGTTGCTGCAAGGTGCGAAGGCCGACCCGCATCGCCTGCGCATCGAAATCACCGAAGTCGCGCTGCTGGACGATGTTCCGCGCGCGCTGCACATGCTGCAGACCCTGCGGGGTGCAGGCGTGCTCGCGCAACTGGACGACTTCGGCACGGGCTTTTCGGCGCTGTCGTACCTGCACCGCTTCCCGATCGAGTGCCTGAAGATCGACCAGAGTTTCGTCGCCGGCCTGATTGGCGATTCACGCTCGGAAAGCATCGCCGTCGTGCGCGCGGTGCAGGCGCTGGCGAATGCGTTGGGCATCCACACGGTGGGCGAGGGCATCGAGACGGAGGCGCAGTGCCGCATCCTGACCGACCTCGGCTGCAGCCACGGCCAGGGCTATCTGTTCGGTCGGTCGTCGGAGCACCTGGCGAGCACGGCGCTGTTGGAACTCGCCCACTAACGGCGCGGTTCAACCCGGATCGCGGATCACCAGCAGCCGGATCTCGGTCATTTCCTCGATCGTGTAGCGCACGCCCTCGCGCCCCACGCCCGAATCCTTGACGCCGCCGTAGGGCATGTTGTCCACGCGCATGCTCGGCACGTCGCCGACCACCACGCCGCCGACGTCCAGCCGGTCCCATGCGCGCATGGCGTGATCGAGGCGAGCGGTGAACACGCCCGCCTGCAGTCCGTAGCGGCTGTCGTTGACGCGTTCGAGCACGGTATCGAAATCGTCGAACGGCTCCAGCAGCGCCACCGGCCCGAACGCTTCCTCGCGGTGGAGAGTCGCCTCGCGCGGTACACCCTCGAGCAGCGTGGCGGGCATCATGCGTCCCTGCCGCAGCGCGCCCGCCAGGCGCGTGGCGCCCGCACGGCATGCTTCGTCGATCCACGACTCCACGCGGACCGCGGCGTCCTCGTCGATCATCGGCCCGACCACGGTGTCTTCGGCACGTGGATCGCCTGCCACCAGCGCCGATACGGCGGCGGACAGTTGTTCGCGCAGAGCGTCATACAGGCTGGCATGCACGTAGATGCGCTGCACGCTGATGCAGCTCTGGCCGCTCTGGAAATACGCGCCAAGCACCAGCCGCTCGACCACGTTCGCGAGTGCCACGCCGGGCGATTCGTCGACGATGCACGCGGCGTTTCCGCCCAGTTCCAGCAGCACCTTCTTGCGTCCGGCGCGCGCCTTCAACTCCCATCCCACGGTGCCTCCGGTGAAACTCAGAAGCGCGATGCGCTCGTCTTCCACCAGCGCGCGCGCATCGTCCACGCGGCAGGGCAGCACCGAGAACGCGCCGGCGGGCAGGTCGGTTTCGGCCAGCACCTCCGCGATCATCAATGCACCCAGCGGCGTGCGCTCGGACGGCTTGAGCACGAACGGGCAGCCGGCCGCGATTGCGGGCGCGACCTTGTGCGCGACGAGATTGAGCGGGAAGTTGAATGGGGTGATGAAGCTGCACGCGCCGATCGGTACGCGCTTGGTCATCCCGCGATACCCGCGGGCGCGTGGCGAGACCTGCAGCTCGATGACTTCACCGCCGATGCGCGTGGATTCCGAGGCCGCGATGCGGAACGTGTCGACCAGTCGCGCGACTTCGCCGCGTGCATCGCGGATCGGCTTGCCGGCCTCCGCGCACAGCACCTGCGCGAACTCCTCGCTGCGTTCGACGAAACGCTTTACGCAATGTTCGAGCACGTCCCGGCGCGCATCCGGTGGGAATGCCGCCATCGCGCCGCGCGCGCTCCACGCAGCGGCGATGGCGGCATCGACCGCGTCCGCATCGGCCAGCGCCACCATCGCGAGCAGCGCATCGTTGTACTTGTCGCGCACTTCAAGATCCGCATTCGGTGATGCGGGGCGGTTCGCGAGGTAGTACGGGCGCTCGATGCTCATGGCTGTGTCGTGCGCGTCATTCGCTGCCGTCGATGACCTGCACGATCAGCTCGCCCTGCGAAAGCCGCGCGCGCAGTTGCTCGCCGGGTGCACTTTCATCGGCGCGGCGGATCACCTGGCCTTCCTCGTTGGTGAGGATGGAGTAACCGCGCGCGAGCGTGGCGATTGGGCTGACGGTGGCCAGCGAGCGCACGAGACCGCGCAGTCGCAGCGCTTCGCGGCTCAGTCGGTTCGCCATGACCGCCTGCGGACGCAGCCCGAGTGCAACGAGCCGCTCACGCATGCGGTCGAGTCTTCGTCCCGGATGATGGCCGCGGAGCACGGCGTCGGCGTGCCGCAGGCGCGCCCGCTCGCGGTCGAGCCGGCGCTGCCAGGCCGCTTCGAGCCGGCGGAATGCTTCCGCCTGCCGGCGGCACAGCAGCTGCACCTGCGCCTGCGGCCGCATCGCGTTGAGGCGCAGCGCGGCGCGGTCGGTGCGCTGCATTGCCTGGCGCAGGCGCTGCGCCTGCTGGCCATGCAGTCGCGCTTCGAGCGAGCGCAGCTGCCGCATCAGGTCCTCCGCGCTGGGCACGAGCAGTTCGGCGGCGACCGACGGCGTCGGCGCGCGCACGTCCGCGGCAAAGTCGGTGAGGCTGAAGTCGGTTTCGTGTCCCACCGCCGAGACGATGTGCACGCGCGAGGCCGCGACCGCGCGCACGAGGTGCTCGTCGTTGAACGACCACAGATCCTCCAGCGAACCGCCGCCGCGGGCCAGCACGATGACGTCATAACGGTCGGATTCGACCGCGCGCTGCAGCATCGAGGTGATCTGCGCGGCGGCCGTCGCGCCCTGCACCGGAACCGGCAGCACGTCCACCTCGACCAATGGAAAGCGCCGCGCGAGCACGCTGAGCACGTCGCGCACCGCGGCGCCGGTCGGTGAAGTGATCACGCCGATGCGCCGCGCGAACAGTGGAAGCTCGCGCTTGCCGTCGTCGTCGAACAGGCCTTCGGCGGTCAGCCGGGCCTTGAGCTCCTCGAATGCGCGCCGCAACGCGCCTTCGCCGGCCTCTTCCATGTGGTCCAGCACCAGCTGGTAGTCGCCGCGTGCTTCGTACAGCGTCAGACGCCCGCGTGCGAGCACGCGCATGCCTTCGCGCGGCATGAAGCGCAGCCAGGTGCTCTTGGGCTTGAACATCGCGCAGCGGATCTGCGCGCGTGCGTCCTTGAGGTTGAAATACAGATGGCCCGACGACGGCCGCGCCAGGCTGCCGAGCTCGCCTTCGACCCAGATCAGCGGGAACGTGCCCTCGAGCACGTCGCGCGCCAGCGTGTTCAGCTGGCTGGGAGTAAGCACATTCTGGGGGGCGCTGGCGTCCATCGTGGCAGGGGCGGGGCGGGCCGATACGTTACCGCAGGGCATGTGCAGGACGGGCGTCGCCGCGCGTATCGCCGCCGTTCGGCCAGCGGTTCGGAGCACTGACTTACA
>CADCUA010000255.1 GCA_902805755.1 uncultured Lysobacter sp. | reverse complement strand
GACCTCCTTGGAGGACGGCCAGATGTCGGCGAGGAAGACCTCCTCGCCGTCGTCGGTGAGGCCGAGCGGCTCGTCGAGCAGGTCGATGTCCATCGTCCCGGCCAGCGCGTAGGCGACGACGAGCGGCGGCGAGGCCAGGTAGTTCATCTTCACGTCGGGGTTGATGCGTCCCTCGAAGTTGCGGTTGCCCGACAGGACGGACACCGCGGCCAGGTCCGCCTCGTTCACCGCCGCGGAGATCTCCTCGGGGAGCGGCCCGGAGTTCCCGATGCACGTCGTACAGCCGTAGCCGACAAGGTGGAAGCCGAGCGCCTCGAGCGGCTCGGTCAGGCCCGCGCGCTCGAGGTACTCCGTGACCACCTTCGACCCGGGCGCCAGCGAGGTCTTGACCCACGGCTTGCGCCGCAGCCCACGGGCGACCGCGTTGCGCGCCACGAGCCCCGCGCCGAGCATGACGCTCGGGTTGGAGGTGTTCGTGCAGGAGGTGATCGCGGCGATCACGACCGCACCGTCCTTCATCGTCACGTCCTGGCCGATCGACTGCGTCACATTCAGCGGCATCTCGTTCGTGAGCTGGTGTGAGACTTCGGCGCGGTCGCCGCTCCTGACCGCACGATTGGCCGTGAGCGCCGGCAGGTTCGTGTGGAAGTTGTCCTTCACCTTCTCCAGCAGCACGCGGTCCTGCGGGCGCTTCGGGCCGGCGAGCGACGGCCGGATTTCCGCGAGGTCGAGTTCGAGCACGGCGGAGTACGTCGCCTCGAGCGTGCCCGCGTCGTGCCACAGACCCTGCGCCTTCGCATAGGCTTCGACCAGCGCGATCTGCTCTTCCGACCGGCCCGACAGGCGCAGGTAGTTCACCGCCTCGGCGTCGATCGGGAAGATGCCGCAGGTCGCGCCGTATTCCGGCGCCATGTTCGCGATCGTCGCGCGATCAGCCAGCGGCAGGTTCTGCAGGCCTTCACCGAAGAACTCGACGAACTTGCCGACGACGCCATGCGCGCGGAGGATCTGCGTCACGGTGAGGACGAGGTCGGTCGCGGTCGCGCCTTCCGGCAGCCTGCCGACCAGGCGGAAGCCGATGACCTGCGGGATCAGCATCGAGGACGGCTGGCCCAGCATCGCGGCCTCGGCCTCGATACCGCCGACGCCCCAGCCCAGCACGCCGATGCCGTTGATCATCGTGGTGTGCGAGTCGGTCCCGAAGACGGTGTCGGGGAATGCGAGCAGTTCGCCGTTGACCTCGCGCTCGACGACCACGCGCGCGAGGTTCTCGAGGTTCACCTGGTGCACGATGCCGGTATTCGGCGGCACGACCTTGAAGTTCTCGAACGCCTTCTGGCCCCAGCGCAGGAAGCTGTAACGCTCCATGTTGCGCTCGAACTCGATCTTGCCGTTGAGGTCGAGCGCGTCGGGGCGACCGAAGACATCGACCTGCACGGAGTGATCGATGACCAGTTCGGACGGGATCAGCGGATTGATCTGCTTCGGGCTGCCGCCCAGCTTCGCCACCGCGTCGCGCATGGCGGCCAGGTCGACGACGCAGGGCACGCCCGTGAAGTCCTGCAGCACCACGCGCGCCGGCATGAATGCGATCTCGGTATCGGGCTCGGCTCTCGCATCCCATTGCGCGACCGCTTCGATGTGCTCCTTGCCGACCGTGATGCCGCCATCTTCATGGCGCAGCAGGTTCTCAAGCAGGATCTTCATCGAGTAGGGCAGTTTCGACAGGTCGAATCGCTGGCCCAGAGTCGGCAGGCTGAAATAGGTGTACGACTTGCCGTTGACGGCAAGTTGCGCGCGGGTGGCGAAGGAGTCGGCCATGAGGGCTCCGTGGCTGGTGCAGGGGATCGCGGGTGGGAACAGCAGTGGAACCGCGGGAGCGAACACCGCGAAAAACCGCGCGATTATGCCGCATTCACGCGCTTGATGCCCGTGCCGCGCGGAGTGGCGGGATCAGGCAAGCCCGTGCAGATGCGCGCGGACGGCCGCTGCCATTTCGCGTCGACGCAGCAGGAAGTCGAGCAGGGAGCCCCCAAGCTGGCGCCACAGCACCGCCGAGCGCACGGCAGCAAGCAGCACCGCGCGCACTTCGGCAACGACCGAAGTCTGGCCGAGATAGTGCGGGTTGCCCTGCACGAGCACGCGCGGGCGCAGTTGGCTCAGCGTTTCGGAATACAGCTTGCCCAGCGCTACGAGTACATCGGGATGCGCGCTTCCCAGTCGCTGCGCGGCATCCGCCTGCGCGCGGATGCCGGCCTGCACGCGATCCACCATGGCATCGTCCTGGACGAAGCGGCGCTCGAGCTGGATGACCGCCAGGGCCAGCCGCGGCAGCTGGTCGTCGCGAGCGGAGCCGCTGAAGTAGTCGCGCAGGATCATCAGGCCTTGGCGCACGCCGCCGCGGTCGCCATAGATCGCAAGCGTTGATTCGGCGTCGATTCGGAAGATCGAGTCCAGGGCGACGCCGACCACGCGCGCATCGGCCTCGCCTGTATCGGCAATCCGTCGCACCTGCGCGAGCGCCTGCACGATACCCGCGAGCGCAAGCACGCGATCGGAGATCGCAGGAGAAACGGTGTCGGTCATGCGGCGCGCGCCTTGATACGGAGTTCGAGTGGAGCGTCGGTGGCGTCGATCACTGCGCCGCCCAGGCAGCGGTCGCCGTCGTACAGCACGAGCGACTGGCCGGGGGTCACCGCGCGCTGCGGGCGGGCAAATGAAACGTGGAGCCGGCCATCTTCGGCGAATATCACATCGCAGGGTTCGTCGGCCTGACGGTATCGCGTCTGGGCGGTGCAGCTGAAACGGGAGGCGGGTGGTGCGCCGTCGATCCAGTGCGCCGGTGCGGAAGTCAGCGACTGCGACCGCAACCACGGGCTCTCGCTGCCCTGGTCCACATACAGCACGTTCGCCTCGACATCTTTTCCCACCACATACCAGGGCGCCTGCGGGAACCCGCGCACACCGCCGATGCTCAACCCTTCGCGCTGGCCCAGCGTGAAATAGAACACGCCCGGGTGCTCGCCGATCACGCGACCATCCGGCGTGCGCATGGCGCCGGGGCGAGCGGGCAGGTAGCGCGCGAGGAATTCGCGGAAGTCGCGCTCGCCGATGAAGCAGATGCCGGTCGAATCCTTTTTTGCGGCCGTCGGCAGCGCCGCTTCGATCGCGATCCGCCGGATGTCGCTTTTCAACATGCCGCCTAGCGGAAAGCGCGTCGCCGCGAGCTGCGCCTGGCCCAGCTGATGGAGGAAGTAGCTCTGGTCCTTGCTGCGGTCGATCGCGCGAAGCAGCCGGTAGCGCCCGCCAACGCACTCGACACGCGCGTAGTGCCCGGTGGCGATGTATTGCGCGCCCAGCGACCGCGCGGCGTCCAGGAAGTGCTTGAACTTGATCTCGCGGTTGCACAGCACATCCGGGTTCGGCG
>CADCUA010000254.1 GCA_902805755.1 uncultured Lysobacter sp. | reverse complement strand
CGCAGGTCTGTCCGGCCTGTGGTCGCCCGCGGCGTTCCTGATCGTCATCGTCGGCACGTTCGCTTCGATCATGCTGCAGACGTCCGCGCACACGTTCAGACACGCGTGGAAGATCGCGCGCTGGGTATTCCAGCCGCCGCCGAGCACCGCCCAGGCCATGATCACGCGCATCCTCGACTGGAGCGCCACCGCGCGCCGCCAGGGGCTGCTCGCACTGGAAGCCGAAGTGGCGAACCAGCGCGACCCGTTCGTGCGCAAGGGCCTGCAGATGGTGGTCGATGGCGTCGAGCCTGAATCGATCCGGCAGATGCTGGAGATCGAAGTCGAAGGCCAGAGCCGTCGCGATCTTGCGGCGGCGAAGGTGTTCGAAGGCATGGGCGTGTACGCGCCCACGCTCGGCATCATCGGCGCCGTGCTTGGACTGATGGCGGTGATGAAGAACCTCGCCGACCCGAGCAAGCTCGGGCACGGCATCGCCGCCGCGTTCACCGCGACGATCTATGGCATTGGCGCGGCGAACCTTCTGTTCCTGCCGATGGCCGCCAAGCTCAAGAGCCTGATCCACGAGCAGGCCCACGAGCGCGAGATGCTGGTCGAAGGCCTGATCGCGATCGCCCAGGGCGAGAACCCGCGCAATATCGAAGTGCGCCTCAACGGCTTCATGCACTGAGCACGCACATGCCACGACGCAGACGCCACCCGCAGGAAGAACACCTCAACCACGAAGCCTGGGCGATCCCCTATGGCGATCTGGTGACGCTGCTGCTCGCATTCTTCGTGGTGATGTACGCGGTGTCGTCGGTCAATGCCGGCAAGTACCGCGTCATGGCCGATGCGATGTCGACCGCGTTCGGCGGCACGCCGAGCGCGCTCACGCCGGTGCAGCTGGGTGAGATGCCGATGCGGGGTCTGGCATTCGAGCGCTCCGTCATCGCGGTCGCGGCGCAGGCCGGGCCGGTGGTGATTGCGCGGCCGGGCGCGCGCCAGTTGTTCGACATGCCGGCCCTGCAGCCGGCGGCGAACAACGCCGCGTCGGTTTCACACGACCGCACCGCCGAGCAGCTGGGCGCGATCGGCCAACGCGTCGAGCATGCGCTGTCGGACCTGGTCGCGAAGGGTCTGGTCACGGTCCGGCGAACGCTCACGACGCTGGAAATCGAAATACAGAGCGACCTGCTGTTCGCCAGCGGCGAAGCCGAACCCAGCGCTGCCGCGCGCGCCACGCTCGCGGAGCTAGCAATGCTGCTGCGCGACGAACCGAACAACGTGCGCGTCGAGGGCTACACCGACAACCTGCCGATTCGCACCGTGCAGTTCCGCTCCAATTGGGAACTGTCCGCGGCGCGCGCGGCGAGCGTGGTGCACGTACTGGCTGCATCCGGCATCGCCGAGCCGCGCCTGGCGGTGATCGGCTATGGCGAGCACCAGCCGGTGGCCGACAACGCAACCGTCGTGGGCCGCAACGCGAACCGACGCGTGCAGCTCGTGATCCTCGGCGCTTCGCAACCGGCGCAGACGGCGACGCCCGCACGATCCGCAGCGCCTACGCCTGCGCTGGTCGCCGCAGGAGCACCGCGCAGTCCCCCGCAGCAGGCGCCGCATTCCCGATTCACCGCGCTGGCCGCCGGCCACGCGAACGCCCCGACGATCGGGGGAGGTCACTGATGCAGATATGGGCAGTCGCGAACCAGAAAGGCGGCGTCGGCAAGACGACGAGCACGGTGTGCCTCGCACGTGCACTGGCCATGAGCGGCGCGCGCGTGCTGCTGGTCGACCTCGATCCGCATGCTTCGCTCTCGCATGCCTTCAGGGTGCCGGTCGAACCCGCGCCCGTCGGCAGCCATGACCTGTTCCAGGCCGACGGCGACATCGCCTCGGTCGTGCGTGCCACCGATATCGAACGCGTTGAACTGGTGGCAGCGCAGCCGGCGCTGGCAACGCTGGAGCGCCGCGGCGCGAGCCAGCCGGGCCTGGGCCTCGCACTCGGCCGCGCGCTGCACGACGCGCGTCTTCGCTACGACTACGCACTGCTTGACTGCCCGCCCACGCTGGGCCTGCTGATGGTCAATGCGCTGGCCGCAGCCGACCGCCTCGTCGCGCCCACGCAGACCGACCCGCTCGCGCTGTACGGCCTGGACGACATGCTGCGCACCGCGGACATGATCGAGCGATCGCGTCGCCGCCCCTTGCCGCGCTTCGTGCTGCCCACCCTGCACGACAAGCGCACGCGCTCGGGTACGCAAAGCCTGGAGGCGCTGCACGAACGCCACGGCGCGCTCGTGTGCCCCTGCCCGATCCCGCTCGATACGCGTTTGCGCGATGCGCAGGCGCTCACCGTCTCCTCCCCCGTCCACAGCCGCGGCACCGATGCGTACGCGCACGCCGCGACGTGGCTGATCGAAAGCACCAGCACACAGCAGGAAGCCGCATGAACCAGCCGCTCATCGACGCCTATCTCGACGAACTGCTCAGCGTGCCGATGACCGACGCCGACATACGGCCGCCGGCCGCGCCCGCACGAGAATCCGACGTGGTGCTGAGCCTGGTGCCGGACGTAGGCAGCGCCATCGACTCCCACCCGTCCGCGGAGCGCGGCAGCGATGCCGATGCGCCTGCAGCGGGTTCCGCTGCCGAGCCTTCCACGCTCGCCAGCGAAGCAGCGCCCGTCACGGCGCTCGCGCCGGCACGCGTGTTCGAACTGCCCGCCTCGTTCGCGCCCGTCCCGCCCGCGCCGACACCGGTCCGCGAGCCTGCACCGGTCGCCAAGGCGCTCGAGCCTCGCAGCGGCGCACGCGTGATCGCCCGCCCCGGTCGCTGGCTGCGCGTGTGCGTGGATGGCGACCGTTACGCGGTCGAACTGCTGCGCGTGCAGGAAGTCGTGCGCACGATGCCGATCGTGGCGATGCGCGGCGCCGATTCGGCAGTCCTCGGCGTGATGAACCTGCGCGGCCGCATCGTGCCGGTGTTCGACCTCGGGCTCTGGCTGGGCGCGAGCGCCGTTCGCCCCGACGAACGTGCGCGCATCGTGGTGGTCGAGCGCGACGACGAGCTGATCGGCCTGATGGTCACGGCCGTGAACGACGTGGTGACACTTGCGGAAACGCATATCGAGCCGCCGTTGGGCGCCGCAAGCCCCGGCGCGATCGTCGGCGTCGCGCGTGCAAACGACGCGCCGACGGTGTTGCTGGATGCGAACTGGCTGTTTGACTGAGCATTCGCAACGCCGCGCATAGCGCGCGTTGGAGCGTCTCGCGCAGTTGGCGCAATTGGCATTACCGGGAAGCAGGTGATGACCAGGCTGTAGCAGCCGACCGTGACTGATTGACTGATGTTGCGTGACAGGCAGGCTGAATTCACTCGAAGCATTCCCGCCGGCTGCCTTCAATCAGGCAGGAGCTGCCATCCTAAACAAGGGCGCCGCTGCTGTTGCCGTTGCTTTTGGCGCTGTTTCTGTTGCCGTTGCGT
>CADCUA010000253.1 GCA_902805755.1 uncultured Lysobacter sp. | reverse complement strand
CGTGGCGTTCGGGGCGGCTCTCGACGCCGGCGCCGACGCGATCGAGCTCGACGTGCGGCTCAGCAAGGACGGCGCGCTGGTGATCTTCCACGACAGCGATTTCCTGCGCATCGCGGGTGATCCGCGCGATGTGGTCGAAACCCCGTTGGCGGCAATACGGAAGATCGACGCGGGCAGCTGGTTCGATCGCAAGTTCTCGGACGAACGCATCCCGACACTGGGCGAGGCGCTCGCCTTCATCAACCGACGCGCCGTGACGATCATCGAACTCAAGCCCGACGCGAACAATGCGGACAGACTGCTCGCCGCCACGCTGCGCGAGATCGAGCGCGGCGGCTGGCAGGACGTGGTGATGCTTGCCTCGCTGTCACCCGGCCTCGTGCGCGATGCGCGCGTCGCGGCTCCCAAGGCAAAGCTGGTGTTGTTCGCGAATGCCGCACTGCCCGGCACCGCGCGACGCACCGACTTCGACATGCTCGGCCTCAACCACCTCGCGCTTAACGGTGCCGCGGTGGCCGACGCGCGGCGGCACGGTTACCGGCTGCAGGTGTGGACGGTGAACGACCCGGCGCGCATGGCGCGTTACATGGATCTGGGCGTCGACGATATTTCCACCGACAGGCCGGCGGAAGCCGTCCGGGTGCGAGCGGAACGCGAGGAACTGACGGATGTGGAGCTGCTGCTGGTGCGTCTTCGCAGCTGGTTCCGGCGTCACCAACTGGCCCGGACCCCGCACCAGCTGAGCCATTAACCAGACCGTATTCCTCCCCGGCCGGTTCGCAGCGGACCGGATCCTGCCAGTCATTGCGACCGCATTTATGGAAGTAAGCCGCTCCCGTTGCTGGCACGCCAGACGCTTTCCTTTGCTTGGCGGGCTGCGGCCTCCGCCGTTCGGCCAGGCCAAACGATCTGATACGTTCCGCATCTTGGCCTGGAGCCGTATCGCGGAGTGCCTGCATGTCGATCCGTCGGGTGTCGCTTGCCCTTTCGCTACTTGCCGCTGCGGTCTGCGCGCACGCGCAACCGGTGGTGGTGCAGGCCGGAAAACTGTTGGACCGGCCGGGCACGTCGCCGCGCGGCGCAGCCACGCTACTGATCAACGACGGTGTCATTACGGAAGTGCGCGACGGCCATCATGGCCCGGAGGCGTTCAACGTCACCGGCGCGCGCGTGGTCGACCTGCGCGAACACTTCGTGCTGCCGGGCCTGATCGACAGCCATGTGCACCTGACGAGCGACCTGGGCGGCGTGGCCGGCCAACTGGCGGAAGTGCAGCGCAACGCAGCCGACAACGCCCTGGAAGCCGCGGTCAATGCGCGCAAGACGCTGGCCGCGGGCTTCACCACCGTGCGCAACCTCGGCGATGGCGACGGTGAGATCCGCGCGCTGCGCGATGCGATCAATGCCGGCAAGCTGCCCGGCCCACGCATCCTCACCGCCAACACCTCGATTTCCGCCACCGCAGGCCATGGCGACCCGACGCTCGGCTACCGGGAGGAATTGCACGAGGCGATCGATACCAATGGCAACGTGTGCGACGGCGTCGAGAGCTGCCGCCGCGCGGTCCGCCGGCAGATCGCCCAGGGCGCCGACGTGATCAAGATGGCGATCACCGGAGGCGTCAACAGCCGCATCAGTGCCGGGCTGGGCGCACAGATGTTCGAAGACGAAGCGCGCGCCGTGGTCGAGACCGCGCACATGTATGGCAAGAAAGTCGCGGTGCACGCGCACGGCGCCGACGGCATCAACCTCGCGCTGCGCCTGCGCGTGGACTCGATCGAGCACGGCACCCTGCTCGACACCGACGGCCTCAAGCTTTTCCGCAACAGCGGCGCCTATTACGTGCCGACGCTTTCCACGGTCAACGGCTATCTCGAACGCCTCAAGGCCAATCCCGACGCCTACACCGGCGAGGTGCTGAAGAAGGTCCAGTGGCGCATCGGCATCACCGGCAAGGCACTGGAACGCGCCGTGCCAGCCGGCGTGAAGATCGCCTTCGGCACCGATGCCGGCGTGAGCCTGCATGGGCGCAATGCCGACGAATTCGGGCTGATGGTCAAGCACGGCATGACGCCGTCCCAGGCGATTGTCGCGGCCACTCGCAACGCCGCCGACCTGCTCGGCCTCGGCGACCGCATCGGAAGCCTCGAGCCCGGCAAGCAGGCCGACCTCATCGCAGTGCGCGGCAATCCGCTCGAGGACGTCGGCGTGCTCAAGCAGGTGGAAGTCGTCATGAAGGGTGGCGAGGTCGTAAAGCAGTAGCGGTTATTACTTCCGCGATTGCGGGCTGGCCCCCGGCAGGCACGCAGGCGTGCGCGGCGCGGCGTGTCGGCAATTGCTGCATGCCGATGGTCACCTGAAGACTTCACCCTCCAACCCGACCGCGCGCGTCAAGCCGCCGGGATTGCGTTTCAGCTAAGTTGGCGTTACGCGGCGCGTGATGCGCCGATCCACACATCCGGCCACAGGATCCAGTTGATGACCCGATCGCGGTTTCAGTCCACTGCATCGCGCGGTGCACGCGTTTTGAACGTGCGTCCCTCCCTGCTGCTCGCGGCCATGCTCGCTGCCCCGATCGCGCCTGCCGTCGCGCAGGTGAGCATCGTCAACCCCGGTGCGCCGGGCGCGGCACCGCGCGAGCTGTCGGCCGACCAGGCGGTGAAGATCGCCGCGTCACGCTATTCGGCTGCCGACGTGCGCTTCATGCAGCACATGATTCCGCACCACCAGCAGGCGCTGGAGATGGCCGCGCTGGTGGGCAAGCGCACCAACTCACCGACGCTGATCGAAGCGGCCGGGCGCATCGAGGCCTCGCAGCGCGACGAGATCGGCTTCATGCAGAAGTGGCTTGCCGCGCGCGGCGAAAGTGCCGCGAATGCACAGCCGCACTCGGGCACCCATGAAGGGCACGCGGCGGGCTCGCAGGCGGCGAATGCACACGCCTCGCAGGGGATGGTCGGCATGGCCTCGCCCGAGCAGATGGCGGCGCTGGCCAAGGCCGAAGGCTCGGACTTCGACCGGCAGTTCCTGCAGCTGATGATCAGCCATCACGCCGGTGCGCTGACGATGGTCGAGGAACTGCTGGAGCAGCCGGGCTCGGCCTACGACCCGACGCTGCTCGATTTCGTCAACGACGTCGGCAACGACCAGGCCGCCGAGATCGAGCGCATGACCGCGCTGCTCGCGAAGGTCAGCCCCGATCCGCGCGCGATTCTGACCGCCGGCTTCCGTGACGCCGGGACCGCGATCAGCAACCTGCGGCTGGTCGCGTCGCTGCCGAAGCCGCCGGGCTTCTTCGACCCCGAGAACCCGGCCGGCCTGCCGCTGGAGCCGGTGGACGACGAGAAAAAGGATACGAAGAAGGCGGGCAGAAAGGACGCGAAAAAGGACGCCGAAGCGCTCGCGAAGAAGGAGCGCGACAAGGCGTTCAAGCGCTTCAAGGGCGAATCCACCGGCGATGGCCGCGGC
>CADCUA010000252.1 GCA_902805755.1 uncultured Lysobacter sp. | reverse complement strand
CGCGGGGTGATCAACCTGCGCGGGGCGGTGGTGCCGGTGATCGACCTGTCGGTGCGCTTCGGCAGGCCGCCGACGCCGCTGACGCGCCGCACCTGCGTGGTGATCATGGAAGTGTGCGATGACCAGGGCTGGCACGACATCGGCGTGACCGTCGACGCGGTGAGCGAAGTGCTGGAGATTCCGGCGTCCGCGATCGAGCCGCCGCCAGCGTTCGGCGCGCGCATCCGCGCCGAGTTCATCAGTGGCATGGCGCTGCTGGAAAGCGGGTTCGCGATCGTGCTCGACGTGGGCGGCGTGCTGTCGGTCGAGGATATGGCCGGGGTGCTGGATGCGACCGCCGGGATCGAGTTCGCAGCCATCTGAGCCGCGCTGATGCAGGCCTGCCCGGCCTGGGGCACGCGGCCGATGGCGGCTCAGTACGCGTGTTGCGTGCTTGCCGTTGCCTCAGGACGCATCCGACGCGGCGCGATTACCGGTATGAACCTCAATGCCGCTGAACGTACTCGGGCTCGACGGGACGCGGCATCGGCTCACGCTCGGGCCCGTCCGGTGTGCGCAGCGGTACGCGCAGGATGAACTCGCTGCCCTTGCCTTCGCCTTCGCTTCGCACCTCGACGGTGCCGCGGTGCAGGGTGACGATCTCCTTGACCACGGCGAGCCCGAGGCCGATGCCGTCGCTGCGCTGCCTGCCGATGTCGCCTGCCTGCGTGAACGCATCGAAGACCTTGGGCAGCAGCTCCGGGCCGATGCCGCGGCCGGTGTCTTTGACGAACACCAGAAAATGCGTCTGGTCGGCGGTGACGCTCAACCAGATCGTTCCGCCGCGCGGGGTGTACTTGATCGCGTTGTTGAGCAGGTTGCCGAGCACCTGCAGCATGCGCTCGGTATCGACCTGCACCTCCAGCGGAACGCCCGGCAGCACCAGCTGCACGCTGACGCCTTTGATCGCCGCCGCTTCATCGCAGGCTTCCTTCGCTTCCGCTGCGAGTTGCTGCAGCATGATGCGCGCGTAGGAAATGCTGAGCTTGCCCGCATTGACGCGCGTGAGGTCGATCAGGTCTTCCACGAGCCGTTCGAGGATGCCGAGTTGGCGGCCCATCACCGCGACCGGTTGCTGCAGGCTGTGTGATTCGACCCCAAGCCGCTGCACGATGTGCAGTGCGTTCTTCAGTGGCGCGAGCGGGCCGCGCAGCTCATGCGCGATCGTGCCGAGGAAGAAATCCTGTTGCGATCGCTGCACATGGCAGTCCGCAAGCACGTTCTCCAGATATTTCGCACGGCTGCGCAGATGCGAGGCATCGCGGAAGATCTTCACGAAGCCGGTGAGCGCGTCATGCGCGTCGCGCACCGGCAGGCTGACGCCGGTGGTCCACACCGCCGAGCCGTCCTTGCGCAGGTGCCAGCGCTCGTCCTCGCCAAAGCCCACCTCGCGCGCGATGCGCAGTTCCTGTTCGTCGAGGCCGCGCTCGCGGTCCTCCGGCGTGAACAGCATCGCGACCGATTGGCCGATCACCTCAGCCGCGGTGTAGCCGGTGATGAACGCTGCGCCCTCGCTCCACCCGCGGATGCAGCCGTCCGCGTCCATGAAGATCACGCCGTGCGCGCGTGACTGGCGAAGCAGCAGGTCGGCCAGCGTGTGTTCGTGGCTGGCGGCCCATCGGGAGGTATCAGGGGACGGGGTCGGCATCGTGGAAGAGGCTTTCGCGGCGCTCCGCGGTCCAGGCAGTCGACGAAGAATTGCACCCCGGCCGTGAAGGTACGCGTATCCGTCAACCCGTCAGGACCAGTGGAAGTTCCGCGTGCACGCGTGTGCCTAGCCCGGGTGCGCTGTCGACATCCAGGCGCCCGCCGAGCTGCTGCGCGCGTTCGCGCATGGTGACCAGGCCCAGGCCCGCTGCGGTGTCGCCTCGGGCAAAGCCGTGGCCGTCGTCTTCGACATCCAGCACGAGCACGCCGTCGCGCGGTTGCAGCCGTAAGCGCACCTGGCGCGCATCGGCGTGGCGCAGCACGTTCGTCAGCGCTTCCTGCGCGATGCGGAAGCAGGCCAGTTCGACGTCCGGCGGCGGGCGCGCGGACAGCGGTTCAATTGCAAGGTCGAGCCTGGGCTGCCCGTTGCGGAACAGCACGCCGGTCTGCCAGCGCAACGCGGCTTCAAGCCCGAGCGCGTCGAGCTGCGGCGGACGCAGCAGCAGCGACAGGTTGCGCACCTTCGCCACGGTCTGATCAGTGGTGGCGATGATCTCGGCCAGCGTTTCGGCGCGTCGCTGCGGGTCGGATTCGTTCTGCAACGCCATTGCGCCGAGCTTGATCGCGGTGATCTGCTGGCCGATGTCATCGTGCAGTTCGCGCGAGAGCGTGCTGCGTTCGTCTTCCTGCACGCACAGCAGGCGCCGCGCCATCGCCTGCAGCTCCTCGTGCTGGTGCGCGATCTGTGCCTGCGCACGGTCGCGTTCGGACAGGTCGCTGACGAACACCAGCCGCAGCCCACGGCGACCCAGGCGGAACACGCGTGCGCCGACCTCGGCACGGAACGCCGAGCCATCAATGCGACGCAGCTCGAGCGCACCTTGCGGCGGATTATCGCTTCCGGCGAGCGCGGCGGCGTCGTATGCGTGGGCAAACAGGGGGCGCACGGGGCGGTTCGCCAGCGCGCCGCCGAACTGCGCCTGCGCGGTCGCGTTCGCGGCATGGACGAAATCGCCGCGCACGACAATGACACCGACGGGCAGTGCATCCGCCAGCACGAGCAACTGGCGCTCGCATTCCTCAAGGCCGGTGGAGGGATCGGTGCTGCAGTCCGCGTCGGCGCGCGCGGCCCACCGTTGCATTCGCTGGAACACGTAGGCGCCGATCACTGCGGTCAGCAGGAACGTCACGACATGCGCCGCGCCGCCGATCCAGCGCATCAGCACGGCAGTCAGGCCTACGCCGATCGTCGCCTGCCATAGCAGGACCGCGACCATGAACGCAAAACCGGCCCATAGGGGCCGGTTCTGGAGCGCGCGAGTGCGAAGGTCGGGCATGCGGGCAGTGTCGCCTTCGCATGTCAATTTCGCGAGAGCGGGCGGGGTCAGGACCCGCTTCGCGAAATCCTTCCTTACCGCGGAAGAACGTGGATCAGAAGAGCTCGACGCTGCCGGCGTCCATGGTCTGCTGCATGACGGCCTTGTGCGGGGGGCGCTCCCAGTCGCTGCGAAGCTGGCCGATGCGCTGGCCCAGCCGCGCCAGTGCCTGCTCGCGGTCGGCCTCGTTGATGTTGCCGCGCTGCAGAAGCTCCTGCAGTGCGCTGGCTTCGCGGTTGATCGCGGTAAGGCGCTCGAGGTGCACGTTCGCTGCGCTGAGCGCCTGCGTGGCGATGTCCTCGAACTGCAGCGAACGCACGGCCTCGGCCACCGAGTTGTCGATCATCCGGCCGCAGTCCGCGATCTCGCGCATGCCGTTGCCCAGGCCGCGGTTGATGCCTTCCACGCGCTCGAGCATCGACGCGGCTTCATGACGCGCACCGCGCGAACGGTCGAGGTCGCGCGAGGCCATCTGGCTGACCGTGTCACGCACGCGGGCGATTGAATCCTTGGAGCTGTGCGCGAGCTTGCGGATCTGTTCGTTGAACGCGGTCGAGCGCTCGGACAGATTGCGCACCTCGTCGGCCACGACCGCGAAGCCGCGACCGGCATCACCGGCGCGCGCGGCTTCGATTGCGGCGTTCAGTGCAAGCAGGTTGGTCTGGTCGGCGATCGACTTGACGTCCTCGAGCAGCGAGAAGATGCCGTCCAGGTGCCCGGCCATCGCATCGATGTGCGACACCGTCGTGCCGCTCTGGCCGGCGACGGCCTCGAGCGCTTCGACGAGTTGCTCCATCTGCTGCGCGGCATGCACCGCGAACGCCTGCACGTCGCCGCCGCCGCCGCCCTGGGTGTCGGTGCGATCGACGATGCGTGCAACGATCTGGCTCTGCTGGCGCGACTGGCGGTTGACCGAGTCGAAGCTGCTGCCGAGCTTGGCGACCGATTCACGGATCAGGTCACGGGTGCGTTCGATCTCGCTGCGCGAGCCCTGCACTTCGGTGCCGATGAACGTGCGCAGGTCTTCGAGCAGGCGGTTCTGCTCGGCCAGCTGCGCGCGGTTGCGCGGGCCCGGATGGCTCGCGAACCAGGCGAACGCAAGCCACGCAGCCGTCATGGCCACCAGCAGACCCCAGCGCACATAGCCGGGCCATTCCAGCGCCAGGGCGAGGGTGAGCATAAGAGTCATGGCCAGCGGAGGCGCCAGACGGAAAAGGATGCGAGGGTCCATCGTCAATCTCGATGAGGTGTTCGTGAAACCGATAACGGCGCCTGACCGGTCAGCTTGAGGCGCAAGCGGCAACCTTCATCACAGTTGCAGCTGCTGCGATGCACTGGATGACGCTCAGGGTCGACAGGTGCTCGCCAGCAGCGGCCGCGCAAGCTGGTCCAGCGGCAGCACGATCTGCACCGCATCGCGCGCGACCGCCGCACCGGGCATGCCCCATACGACGCTGCTGGCCTCGTCCTGCGCGAACGTGGCCGCGCCTGCATCACGCAATGCGCGCAGGCCGCGTGCGCCGTCGTCGCCCATGCCGGTCAGCAGCGCCGCGCTCGTGCCGGGACCCGCATGCTTCGCGAGCGATTCGAACAGCACGTCGACGCTGGGCCGGTGCAGCCGCACGGGCGCGGCGTCATCGAGACGGCACAGCCAGCGCCTGGCGCGGCGCTCGATGCGAAGGTGGTGGCCGCCGGGCGCGACGTACGCGTGGCCGGGTTGAAGCACGTCGCCGTCGCAGGCCTCGCGCACGCTCAGGCGCGTCACGCGGTCCAGGCGCTGTGCGAATGCAGCGCTGAACGAAGGCGGGATGTGCTGCACGATGACGGTCGGCGGTGCATCGGCGGGAAACGCCTGGAGCAGGTGGCGGACCGCTTCGGTGCCGCCGGTGGACGCGCCGATCGCGATGACGCGCTGGTCGCTGCGGTATTCAACCGGCGTGCAATACGGCGCACTGAGTGCAATCGGCGATGCAAGCGCGCTCACCTGCATGCGCGCGGCCTGCTTGATCTTCCCGACCAGCAGCTCCGCGTATTCACCGAAGCCGCCGGTCGGGTCGGCGCTGGGCTTGGGCACGAAGTCCACGGCGCCACTGGCGAGCGCATCCAGCGTCACCTGCGCGCCTGCATGCGTGAGCGTGGACACCATGACCACGGGCATCGGCCGCAGGCGCATGAGGTTGCGCAAAAACGTCAGGCCGTCCATGCCCGGCATTTCCACATCGAGCGTGAGCACGTCCGGCGAGAGCTGCTTGATCTTCTCGCGCGCGACGAATGCATCGGGCGCGGTGCCAACCACCTCGATATCCGGGTCGGCCTGCAGCAGTTCGGTGAGCAGTCGGCGCAGCAGCGCCGAGTCGTCCACTACCAGCACGCGCACCGGCCGATCGGGCCGGCGGACGGCACTCATCAGAACAGCTCCACGCCACCGCTGGCGGGGGCGCGCGACAGGCGGCTCTGGTAGGCGCGCTCGACGTCGGCGACCTCGCGCTCGCGCGTGGCCGGTAGACGCTTGACCAGCGTGCGTCCGCTCTGCGCGAAGAAGCACACCTTGCGCGGGAAAATATCGCCCAGATCCTGCGCGATAAGCGGGATGCGCTCGGCCTGCAAGTACTCGAGAACGAACTCGGCATTGCGCGTGCCGATCGGATCCTGGAAGCCGCGCAGCACGTTGCCGCCGCCGAACGTCTTCGCCTGCAGGCGCGAGCGGCGTGCGCCGCGCTTGAGCAGTTCGTTGATCAGCAGTTCCATCGCATGCATGCCGTAGCGCGCGCTGACGTCGCGCGTATCGCCATCGGGCAGCATGAAATGGTTCATGCCGCCGAGCTGCAGCGCCGGGTCGTACACGCAGGCCGCGACGCACGAGCCCAGCAGCGTCACGATCGCGACCGGCTGCGAGGTGACGATGTAATCGGCCGGCAGCAGCTTGATCGCCGCAGTCTGCAGCGCGCTGTCGTAGTACTGGCCCGCAGGCAGCGTTGCATGGACCACCGCGTTCATCGCATCGCCCCGCCGTTCACGGCCGCGTACGTGGTGCGACCGCAGGGCCGCACGACATCGCCCGCATGCGCGAAGCTTTCGGAGTGGCCCGCGTACAGCACGCCGTTCGGTGCGAGCAGCGGCGCGATGCGGCGCAGCACCTCGTGTTGCGTGGGCTTGTCGAAATAGATCATCACGTTGCGGCAGAACACCGCGAGATAGCCACCGCGCAGGCCGTAATCGTCGCCCAGCAGGTTCAGCGGGCGGAACTCGATCAGCGCCTGCAACTGCGGCTTCACCCGGCACATGCCCGCGTTCGGGCCGGTACCGCGCAGGAAATAATCGCGCTGCTGCTGCGCCGACAATGCGGCGATGCGCTCGACCGGATACACGCCGCGCGCGGCGGTCTGCAGCACGCCGGTATCGATGTCGGTCGCGAGGATGCGCACCGGCGGCGTCAGCGTGCCGAACGCCTCGCACGCGGTGATCGCGAGCGAGTAGGGCTCCTCGCCGGTCGAGGCCGCATTGCACCACAGCGTGTGCGGGCCCGGGCCGGCGCCACGCAGCTGCGCGTTGAGCATCTCGAAATGATGCGCTTCGCGGAAGAACGAGGTGAGGTTCGTGGTGAGCGCGTTGATGAATGTCTGCGCTTCGCCGTCGATGTCGCGCTCAAGCAGGTCCAGGTAATCGCTGAAGCGCGTGAGGTCGAGCTGGCGCAGCCGTCGCGACAGCCGGCTGTAGACCATGTCGCGCTTGCTCGGGCCGAGGTTGATGCCGGCCATCGCATGGATGAGGCGGCACACGCGCGCGAAATCGCGTTCGTTGAATTCGAACGTGCGGTCCTCGCGCAGCGGGGCCGCCGCTGCGGTCACGGCATCACGCATGTGCGGCGGCCTGCGGGTACGTCGCGAGCCAGCGCGCGAAGTCGGCCGGTGCGAGCGCGCGCGAGTACAGGAAGCCCTGCGCTTCCTGGCAGCCGAGATCGCGCAGCATGTCGGCCTGTTGCGTGGTTTCCACGCCTTCGGCGATCACGCGCAGGTCGAAGTTGCGCGCGATCAGCAGGATCGAGCGCACGATCGCGGCGTCGCCGCGGTTGGCCAGCACGTCGCGCACGAACGAGCGATCGATCTTGACGCGGTCCACGGGCAGGCGCTGCAGCATCGACAGCGACGCGTAACCGGTGCCGAAGTCGTCATACGCCACGCGGATGCCGCGCGCACGCAGCGAGGCGAGCGCGGTCGCCGCAATGCCGTCGTCGCGCAGGGCAATCGTTTCAGTGAGCTCCAGTTCCAGCCGCGCCGGCACCAGGCCGCTTGCGGAGAGCGCGAGCTCGACTTCGGCCAGCAAACGGTCGTCGTCCAGCTGCACGGGAAACAGATTGACGCCGACCGCGAGCTTGCGCCCGCAGATCATCGGCCAGCCCGCCGCGTCCTTGCACGCGCGCTGCAGGATCCAGCGGCCCACGGCGGCGTTGACCGAACTCTGTGCAAGCGCTTCGATGAACTTGTCCGGCGTCAGCAGGCCGCGCTGGGGATGACGCCAGCGCAGCAGCGCTTCGGCGCCGGTGGGCTCGCCGGTGACGAGGTCGATCTGCGGCTGGTAATGCAGTTCGAACTCTTCCTGCTCGCACGCGCGGCGCAACTCCAGATCGAGCCGGCGGCGGTCCAGTGCCTCCACGCGCATGTTCGGCTCGAAGCGGCTCAGGCGTCGGCCGCCGGCACGCTTGGCGTGCTGCATCGCGAGGTCCGCGCGTGCGATCAGCTCGCCACTGTCCTCGTCGCCCGGCTCGCACATCGCCATGCCGATGCTGGCTTCGATGTGCACAAGATTGCGGTCGACTTCGCACGGGCGCGCGAGGTCGCTGAGCACCGAGCGCAGGTGGCGCTGGATCAGGTCCTGGTCGATGCCGGCATAGACCAGCGCGAATTCATCGCCGCCGAAGCGTGCCAGGCGCGCGCTCGGCGGCAGGCTGAACTGCAGGCGGCAGGCGACGAGCTGCAGCACCGCGTCGCCGATGGAATGGCCCAGCGTGTCGTTGACCGCGCGGAAATGATCCAGCCCCAGCAGCGCCACGCCGAGCGGGCGCGCGCGTTCGCGCAGCGAAGCATCGAGCATCGTCAGCAGCGCGGTACGGCGGGGCAGGCCGGTGAGTTCGTCATTCGGCGACACGCGCTGGCGATCGCGCATGAGCCGGCGTTCGGTCACGTCGCGCAGGATCAGCGCCATGCCGGGCTCGCCGCCGGACACCCATGCGCAGCGTGCGGCTTCCAGCGTGCGCAGATCACCGCTGTGCGTAAGGATGCGCAGGTCCAGCGAGCCTTCTGGCGAGGCGAGGCCCGGCGCGCCATCCTGCAGCCAGCCCGCGGTGCGTTCCGGGTCGGTCTGCAGATTGTCCGGAAACAGCAGCTGCGCCGGCGTGCCGACCAGCAGCGGCTGGCCGAAGATCGCTTCCGCCGCGGGGTTTGCGAATGTCACTTCACCGAGGCCATTCAGCACGATCACGCCGCTGAAGTTCGCATGGGCGATCTGCTCGGCGATGCGCGTGCGGTGTTCGAGCAGGCGGCGCTCGACCAGCCCACCCGCGATGCGCGACAGGCGTTGCAGCGTGTCCTGCGCATTCGGGCGCACCGAGGTGCGTGGCCGGTAATCGGCGACGGCCAGCACGCCGACGCGCTGGCCGTCGGCATCGACGAGGGCGATGGCGAGAAAGAAGCGTACGCCCGGCGCAGCCCTGACCAGCGTGTCGTGCGCGAGGCCGGCGTGCGCGGATGTATCGAGCACCAGCCGCATCGGCGTCGCGGCGCCGAGCCCGGCCAGCAGTGGCTGCGTCGCGCTGATCGTCAACGGCCCCAGGCCGCGTTCGGCCAGCACGCGCAGCTGCGTGCCTTCGTCCATCGCCACCAGCGCGACCGGCGCATCGAGCATCTGCGCCGCCATCGCCACCAGATCGTCGAACTCGCCGTTGCGGTCGATGACCGGCGCGCGCAGGCCGACCGCGTCGAACGGGTCGGCAAGCATTGCGCTTTCAGGCGAGAACGGCAGATCAAGCGGCATGGGCATCGTCTGGCTTCGGGGTGGATCGGCCGTGTGCGGGCAGCCGAGAAAGCGACTGCGCAGCGACGGGTGTGCAGCAGGGCGGTGCTGGAACGCGGACGCCCGCCCGATGATCCGGGCGGGCGCATGGGACGTGGATCAGAACTCCTGCCAGTTCGAATCGCCGGCGGGCATGGCGATGCTGGCGGTCGATGTGCGCGGCCTGCGCGCGGCGCGGGCCGCGGCGGCCGGTGCGACCGGAGCCGATGGTGCACGACGCACGGGTTCGGACGATGCGCGCGTCGTTGCCGGTCCACGCGTGGCCACGGCCACGGCCTGCGGCTGCGCCATACGGAAGACCGCGACCGTCTGCACCAGCTGTTCGGCCTGCTGCTCCAGCGCACGCGCCGAGGCCGAGGCTTCCTCGACCAGCGCCGCGTTCTGCTGCGTGCCCTCGTCCATGTGCGTGATTGCCTGGTTGATCTGCTCGATGCCCGAACTCTGCTCGGCCGAGGCCGCGGAGATGTCGGCGATGATGTCGGTCACGCGCTTCACGCTGGCCTCGATCTCGGCCATCGTGCGCCCGGCCTGGTCGACCAGCTTGCTGCCTTCCTCGACCTTGACGGTCGAATCGCTGATCAGCTGCTTGATTTCCTTCGCCGCGTTCGCGCTGCGCTGCGCGAGGTTGCGCACTTCGGCCGCGACCACCGCGAAGCCGCGGCCCTGCTCGCCGGCGCGCGCCGCTTCCACGGCCGCGTTCAGCGCGAGGATGTTCGTCTGGAACGCGATGCCATCGATCACGCTGATGATGTCGGCGACTTTCTTCGAGGAGTTGTTGATCTCGCTCATCGTCTGCACGACGCGGCCGACCACCTCGCCACCCTTCGACGCGACATCGGCCGCACCCATCGCCAGCTGGTTCGCCTGGCGTGCGTTGTCGGCGTTCTGCTTGACGGTCGAGGTGAGCTCTTCCATCGACGAAGCGGTCTCCTCTAGCGACGCCGCCTGCTGCTCGGTGCGCTGCGACAGGTCGTTATTGCCCGCGGCAATCTCGCCGGCGGCGGAGTTGATCGAATCGCTGCTGCCGCGGATCTCGCTGACGACCTGCGTGAGCTGGTCGACGGTGCGGTTCGCGTTGTCGGCGAGCACGCCGAACTGGCCCGGCAACGCGACCTCGACACGGCGGCCGAGGTCACCGTCAGCCACGGCCGCAAGCAGGTTGCCGACTTCGCTCATGCCGTGGTCGGCCGTCGTCATCAGCTGGTTCAGCGACTCGATGATGTCGCGGTACACGAACGCGAAGCGCTCGGCATCGCCACGGCGGCTGAGGTCGCCGGCGACACCGGCATCGACCAGCGACTTGATCTCGGCGTTGATCGCCTGCATGCCGGCCTTGACCGAATCCACGGCGGCGGTGATTTCCGCCTTCTTGCCCGGGTAGCGTTCGATATCGGTGGACAGGTCGCCACGTGCATACGCACTGACGATCTCGATGATGCGGTTGTTCACTTCGATGTGCGAGCCGACCAGCGTGTTCGTTTCATCGGCCATGACGCCGAACGAACCCGGAAACGCCTCGGTGTCCAGCCGTTCGTCGATCTGCCCTGCCTGGTGGGCGTCGAACATCGCACGCTGGGCGCTGGCGAACTGGCGCAGGCTGGCAACGGCCTGTTCGATGCTGTTGCCGATGTCGCGCAGCTCGTCGCGGCTGTGCACGGACACCTTCTCCGGGAACTGGCCGACGGCCAGCATCTCTGCGGACTGCTTGATCACCGCCAGCGAATCACGCGTGCTGCGGCTGAAGCCGATGAACAGGTAACCCGAGAGCATCAGCGCAAGCACGCAGATCAGCCCGATGGTCAATGCCTTGTTGCGCAGTTCGGTGATTTCCGCGTCGGTCGCTGCGAGCAGCGCATCATCGGCGGCCTTGATCGCGGCGAGCATCGCCACGCGGGTGACGTTCGCATGCGTGGCCATCCCGGCCACCGGCATTTCCGGCACGTCGGCGTCCAGCGCCTTGGCCTTGATCAGCGCGCCCTGCACGTCCGAAGCCTTCATCGCGCCGGTCATCGGGCCGCCGATTCTTGCTGCGACCGTGGGTGCGTCGGCCTTGATCGAGGCGATATTGAGCGTCATGCGATCTTCAAGGAACGCGAGCATGTTGCCGGTCGAGGCCAGCTCAGCGCGATCCTCGGCCCACACCGAGCCTTCGCCGAAGATGCGCATGGCGACGACGCTCTCGCGTGCCGAATATTCCGCCAGCAGCGGCAGCCACTCGGTGACCGCGCGGCCGACATAGAAGGTGGCGGGGTCCTCGGCCAGTGCAAGACCGCTGTTGCCTTCAACGGCCTTGGTGAGCAACCGCGCCTGGCGCAGGGCTGCATCGTGCACTTTCGACGCGGCAGCGGCGTCGGCCGCCTTGGCCTGGGTCTGGGCCCAGGCGGACCGCACTGCTGTCAGCGATTTTTCCAGCGGCCGGTCCTCCAGCTGCTCGTCCTGCCACGCCTCGACCTGCGCGAGTTGCTTGTCCACGTCCGCGCGCAATGCCGGCAGCGTGGCCATCTGCGACGCATCGTTGTATGCCTGGCGTACAACCGCCTCGCGGTGGCGCTGCATTGCCGTCATCGCATGGTGCAGGGCGGCCAGCGGCTTTACCGCCGATCCCTGCAGGCGGGCCGCAGCGATGTCGCGCTGCGTCTGCACCACGATGAAACCCGCCAGTACCGCGCAGGTGAGGGCGAATGACAGGCCGATGACGATCGCCTTGTTGAGGAACGACAGGCGCGCCATCAGACGCGTGGCGGGCGTCATCAGGCGGTCGATCAGCGCGGAAGAAGAAAGTGACATGCAGGCCTCAATCCAGGAGGAGCCGGGTCGGGTTTGACCCTCTTGGCATCGGCGGCCGCAGGCGAATCTTTACGGCGGCGTCCGGTTCGCTTCGCACCGCATGTCCGAAGCGTTACCGCGCGCACGCTTTTCCCGGGTTGGGATACGTCAGGCGTGCAGGCGTCACGGTATCGATACGCAGCGGCCGAAAGCCACTCAAGGAAGCGCATCCGGCGCCGTTGTGATGGATGTAACCCGCTCCGGAGCGCTCCCATGCGTCGCATCACCCTCATCGCTTTGACCGCGGCATTCCTCGCCGCTTCCTTCGCAGCGCCGGCCTCGGCCGACCTCAAGCCGCTCAAGCGTGTCGAGCCTGTCTATCCGCCGGCCGCGGCACGCGCGGGCACGAATGGTTTTGTCGAAGTGGAATTCACCGTCGACGCGACCGGCAAGGTCGAGAGCGTCTCCGTCGTGAACGCCAAGCCCTCGCGCACGTTCGAGTCCGCGGCCGTGAAAGCGGTCAAGCAGTGGACGTTCGGCCCGGGCGGCGGTCGCGGCAAGGTCCGCCTCGACTTCTCGCTGTAAGCCCGGCGTGGCGGCTGCGCCGCGGCGCCCTGCGCTGCGGCTGGCCGTGCCGTGACATTGAGCGGTCGACGCGCGATGCGCGGGCCGCATGCCGAACTGCGCCCCGACCTTCATTGAAGGCGGGGCGCTCTTGTTTTCGGCCTCGTGAGAGGCGAACGCGACCGGCGCGTGCCCATGCATCGACGTGGAGCCTGGGCCTGCGATCGGGGACGCGACCATCGCAACATCCACGGTGCAGTTGCAGCAGGCGCTTTATGCCGCGCGATCAGCTCGCATGCGCATGTTGGACTCTCCAGCTTCGATCCCCGATCACCGATCGCACGGTGACGGGTGCCGGTCGCCTGAAGTGTCGAACCGTCGCCCGAAAGCCGGAAACAAAACGACCGGCCTGTAGCCGGTCGCTGTCGAACTGTTCTGACGGTGCTTCGACTCAGGCGGCGATCGCCTCGTCCACCAGGCCCATCTCCGCGCTCGTCATCAGGCGCTCGATGTCCAGCAGCACCAGCATGCGGTCTTCGACCACGCCGATGCCGGTGAGGAACTTGCGATCGATCGCGCCGCCCAGGTCCGGGGTCGGACGCACCTGGGAGGCGTTCAGCGCGATCACGTCGGACACGCTGTCAACGACCACGCCCACGATGCGGTCGGCGACGTTGAGCACGATCATCACCGTGGTGTCGTCATAGGTGACCTGCGGCAGTTCGAACTTCAGGCGCATGTCGACCACCGGCACGATGGTGCCGCGCAGGTTGATCGCGCCTTTGATGAAGTCCGGCGCGCCGGGCAGTCGGGTCACGGAGTCGTAGCCGCGGATCTCCTGCACCTTGAGGATCTCCACGCCGTACTCCTCGCTGCCGAGAGTGAAAGTCAGGAATTCGCCGGCCATTTCGCTGGCGTCCTGGGTGTTGCGGGCGGCATTAATCATGTCGGCATCTCACGGCGTGCCTCGCGCGATGCGCGGGCGGGTACAGGGAATGGGGTGCGTCGCGCACTACGCGGCAGCCGGCAGGCGGCTGGCCTGCGACAGGCCGCCGGCATCGACGATCAGCGCGACGCGGCCGTCACCGAGGATCGTCGCGCCGGACACGCCGGCCACGCGTCGGTAATGCGTTTCGAGGTTCTTGATCACGAACTGCTGCTGGCCGAGCAGGTCATCGACTTCCAGCGCGATGCGCCGGCCGTCGCTTTCGACCACGACCGCGATCGGCGCGCCACCGTCGGTCTGGCGTTGCGTGCGTGGCAGGCCGAATTGCCCGGCCAGGTCCAGCAGCGGCAGGTAGTCGTCGCGCACGCGCACCAGCCGGGCCTCGTTCGCCACGGTGCGGATATCGGCGGACGTGGGCTGCAGCGATTCGATCACGGTGTTGAGCGGCACCACGAACACCTCGTCGCCGACCGCGACGGTCATGCCGTCGAGGATGGCGAGCGTGAGCGGTAGGCGGATCGAGATCGTGCTGCCCTTGTTCGCGGCGCTGCGGATTTCCACCGCACCGCCGAGCGAAAGAATGTTCTTCTTGACCACGTCCATGCCGACGCCGCGGCCGGACAGGTCCGACACGGCGTCCGCGGTGGAAAAGCCCGGTGCGAATACCAAGTCCCAGACCTGGCCGTCGGTCGGGTTTTCCGGCATCGGCAGGCCTTTTTCGCGCGCCTTCGAAAGGATGCGCTCGCGGTTCATGCCGCGGCCGTCGTCGGTGATCTCGATCAGGATGTGGCCGCCCTGGTGCTGCGCGGTCAGCGTGATCGTACCGGTGTCATCCTTGCCCGAGGCCTTGCGCTCATCGGGCATCTCGAGACCGTGGTCGATCGCGTTGCGCACCAGGTGCACGAGCGGATCGACGATCTTCTCGATCATGCCCTTGTCGAGCTCGGTCGCCTCGCCGAACGTTCGCAGACGCACTTTCTTGCCCAGGCGCGCGGACAGGTCGCGCACCATGCGCGGGAAGCGCGAGAACGCGAATTCCACCGGCAGCATGCGCACGCTCATCACCGCTTCCTGCAGGTCGCGGCTGTTGCGGCTGAGCTGTTCGATGCCGGTAAGCAGCGATTCGAACTGGACCGGATCCAGCCCTTCGGTGCGCTGGCGCAGCATCGCCTGCGTGATGACCAGCTCGCCGACCAGGTTGATCAGCGCGTCGATCTTCGACGTCGCGATGCGCAGGGAGCCATCGTTGTCGGTGGTGCGCTGCTGCTGCGGTGCGCCTGCCGCTGCCGCTGCCGGTGCTTCGACAGCTGCAGGAGCGGGTGCGGCGAGCGGTTCCGGCGCAGCCGCGCGCACCCCGACCGCTTCGATCCTCAGCTCGCACTCGTCTTCAACCCAGGCGAATGCTTCCTTGATCGCGGCCTGCTTGACCGTGCCCGGCAGCCGCAGCTGCCACGCCAGGAACGCCTGCAGCGAATCGAACGTGCCGAATGCCGGCAGCGCGGTGTCGATGCAGGTGACCTGCATTTCGCCCAGGTCGGCAAGCTCTCGCAGGATGCGCAGCGGATCGTTGCCACTGAGAAACAGCGACGGCGCCGGTGCGAAATAGATGTCCCAGTGCTCGGGCACGCCTTCCGGCGCGCGCGCGGCGGGCTTGGCGACGGCCTGTGCCTGGCCGGACAGGACGCGCTCGAGTTCCGCACGGGCGTGGCTGAGCGCGAGCTCGTCGACGTTGCCGCCGTTCTCGGCGACTTCCAGCAGGTCGCGCAGCACGTCGACGGACGCGAGCAGCACGCTGATCGCATCGCCGTCCAGCACGCGCTTGCCGGCACGCGCTTCGTCCAGCAGTGTTTCAAGGATGTGCGTCAGTTCGGCCACGTGCTTGAAGCCGAACGTCGCCGCGCCGCCCTTGATGGAATGCGCGCCGCGGAAGATGATGTTGATCGTCTCGCCGTCGCAGTTGCCCGACTCCATGCCGAGCAGGCCGGATTCCATGGCGGCCAATCCTTCGCGGCTTTCCTCGAAGAATGCTGCGTGGAACTGGGACATGTCCATCGGGGCTTACCTGCAGCTGCTAAACGGGCTGCACGCGTTCGAGGCGCGTGCGGCGGAGAACGGCGGGATTGCGCAGCGTGCGATGCCTGGCGGTGACATCGTCACGCGGCTTAGGCCAGGACTTTGCGGACGGTGTTGAGCAGCTGCTCGGGATCGAACGGCTTGACAAGCCAGCCGGTCGCACCGGCAGCGCGCCCTTCCTGCTTCTTGTCGGTGCCCGACTCGGTGGTGAGCATCAGCAACGGGGTGAAGCGGTAGTCGGGCAACTGGCGCAGATGGCGGATGAGTTCGATGCCGTCCATGCGCGGCTTGTTGACGTCGGTGACGACGGCATCGAAGCGGCGCGTCTTCGCGATGTCGAGCGCGGCCTGGCCGTCCTCGGCTTCACTCACGGTATAGCCGCCCGACGACAGCGCGAACGCGACCATCTGACGCATGGAGGTGGAATCGTCGACGATCAACAACTGGGCGCTCACGCGGTTTCTCCGGAAACTTCAGGCTGGGGGGAATCGACACCGAGGCTGACCGCCAGCGCAAGCTGGCGGGCCGCGGCGGCAAGTGCCGGCGAAGCGGCGGTAATCGTGGTGCTGCACCCGCGTGCTGCACGTTCGCGCACGAACGCATGCAGCAGTTGCAGGCCGGCCGTGTGCACGCGCTGGACCTGGTCGCCGACGAGCGCGAGCGGTCCTTCGTCTTCCAGGTGCGCCATGAGCGCTTCCTGGAGTTCGGTGACGCACTGGATGCCGAGATCGGATTGCAGGGCTAGGGCAGTCATGGCGGGCCTCTCGACCGGGGTGTTCGAGAGGGTTAACGGCGGTGCGGGGGGCGACTTGAGGGGCGGTGGGTGATGGGGCTCGCGGTTTTGGGGTGAGGTGGCGATCGCTAGCGTCGCAGCCGTGGTTGCCGGCTGCGGTTCTGCTACTGCTTCTGCGTTT
>CADCUA010000251.1 GCA_902805755.1 uncultured Lysobacter sp. | reverse complement strand
ATATCGAAGCGGATCGTGCCCGCGATCGCATACGCGACCACCAGCGGTGGCGAGGCGAGGAATGCCTGCTTCGCATACGGATGGATGCGGCCGTCGAAGTTGCGGTTGCCCGACAGCACGGCGGTCGCGTAGAGGTCGCGCTCTATGATTTCCTGCTGGATCACCGGGTCCAGCGCGCCGCTCATGCCATTGCAGGTGGTGCAGGCGAACGCGACGATGCCGAAGCCGAGCTGCTCCAGGTCCTGCGTCAGGCCCGCCTCGTCCAGATACAGCTGCACGGCCTTCGAACCCGGTGCGAGCGAGGTCTTCACCCACGGCTTGCGCGCGAGGCCCAGGCGGTTCGCGTTGCGTGCGAGCAGGCCCGCGGCGATCACGTTGCGCGGGTTGGACGTATTCGTGCAGCTGGTGATCGCGGCGATGATCACCGCGCCGTCCGGCATCAGGCCCTGCGCTTCCTGCGCGCGCGGATCGCCCATGCCGGTCGCAATGCCGCGCTCGGCCAGCTCGCTGGTCGCCACGCGTGCATGCGGATTGGACGGGCCGGCCATCGTGCGCACCACGCTGGACAGGTCGAAGTGCAGCGTGCGCTCGTACTGCGCGGTCGCCAGTGCATCGGCCCACAGGCCGGTCGTCTTGGCATAGTTCTCGACCAGTGCGACCTGCTCATCGGTGCGGCCGGTCAGGCGCAGGTAGTCCAGCGTGTTCTGGTCGATGAAGAACATCGCCGCGGTTGCACCGTATTCGGGTGCCATGTTCGAGATCGTCGCGCGGTCGCCCAGCGTCAGCGCCGCCGCGCCTTCGCCACGGAACTCGAGGTATGCGCCGACGACCTTCTGCTTGCGCAGGAATTCGGTCAGCGACAGCACGACATCGGTCGCGGTGATGCCCGGTTGCGGCCTGCCGCTCAGCTCGACACCGACGATCTCCGGCAGGCGCATCCACGACGCGCGGCCGAGCATCACGCTCTCGGCTTCCAGCCCGCCCACGCCGACTGCGACCACGCCAAGCGCGTCCACGTGCGGCGTGTGGCTGTCGGTGCCAACGCAGGTATCGGGGAATGCGACCCCGTCCTGCACGTAGATCACCGGGCTCATTTTCTCCAGGTTGATCTGGTGCATGATCCCGTTGCCCGGCGGAATCACGTCGACGTTCTTGAACGCGTTCTTGGTCCACTCGATGAAGTGGAAGCGGTCCTCGTTGCGGCGATCCTCGATCGCGCGGTTCTTGGTGAACGCGTCGGGGTCGTAGCCGCCGCATTCGACCGCGAGCGAGTGGTCGACGATCAATTGCACCGGCACCACCGGGTTCACCTGCGCCGGGTCGCCGCCCTGGTCGGCGATCGCATCACGAAGGCCTGCGAGGTCGACGAGCGCCGTCTGCCCGAGGATGTCGTGGCAGACGACGCGCGCAGGGAACCACGGGAAGTCGAGGTCGCGGCGGCGTTCGATCAGCTGCGTGAGAAACGCGGCAAGCATCGCCGGCTCCGCGCGGCGCACGAGGTTCTCGGCATGCACGCGCGAGGTATACGGCAGCGTGCTCCATGCATCCGGCTGGATCGCATCAACAGCGGCGCGCGCATCGAAATAGTCGAGCTTCGTGCCCGGAAGTGGCTTGCGGTACTTGGAGTTCATGGCGGACCGTTGGCGAGGGCGGGCAGGGCGGTAATTGCCACCTAAGGCAGTGGCATTGGAGCGGGCGTCATTGCCGCCGGGGTTATGCAACCGGGCGGTGCAAACCGCTCGGACCTGCAAGGCGGGCGGCCATTTTAGCGTCAGGTGTGCGGCGGGGTTTGAACCGCAGCGCTCGTCCAGTCAGCGATCAGGGATGTCGCGGCAGGCGCCGGTTGAGCTGACGCATGGATCGTCGATAAGGCACTGCCGGCCGTACTTTCAGCACAAGCGCGCTTAAAGCGCCGGCGTTTCTGCACAGCGACCCCTGTCGAAAGTAATAGACAAAATAGTCTAGACAAGCAGGTCTAGATGGAGCAGCATCTGTCCATCCCGAGCTCGATGGACGATGCAGATGACCCGCAAGCCGCCCAAACCCACTGCGACCGAGCTCGACCTGTTGCGCATCGTCTGGCGACTGGGCCCGTCGACGGTCAAGGACGCGCACGAGGCGTGGCAGCACGATCGGCCAGACGTGACGTACGCGACCGTGCTGCGCCTGATGCAGGTCATGCATGGCAAAGGCCTTCTGAAGCGCGACGAGAGCCAGCGCTCGCATGTGTACGCCGCAGCCCAACAACCCGATGCCATGCGCACGGGGCTGCTCGGTGACCTGATCCAGAAGGCTTTTGCAGGATCCGCCAAGGACCTCGTGCTCGCGGCGCTGAACGGCCATGTGAGCGTGAAAGAGCGGGAAGAAATCCGCAGGTTCCTGAAGGAGACCGGCGATGAATGAGCTCATTTCCACGCTGACGCCCGTGCTGGGACGCACGTTGCTGCATTTCGTCTGGCAGGGCGCCGTCATCGGCGTGGTGGCTGCAGCTGCGCTGCATGCGCTGCGCGGGGCGCGGCCGCAGTTGCGTTACCTGGTGGCATGCTGCGCACTGCTGGCCTGCCTGCTCGCGCCCGCGTTGACACTCGCGTGGTTGCTCAATGCATCGACGGGTGGGTTGATGGGCTCGGCAATCATCGGGCCCGAGGCAACTGTTGAGATCGATCCGGCACGGCCGTTCGCAGCGCTGGGCGGGTTCGCGATCGAGCGCTGGCTGCCCGCCGTCGTTGCGATGTGGGCTGCCGGCGCACTGGTGTTCGCTGCGCGCATCGTCCTCGGCCTGGTCGCCATCCAGCGCCTGAGCCGGGGTGCGGACCACGCGCTGCAACATCAGTGGCAGGCGCGGTTGGACGTGCTTGCACAACGTCTCGGGCTGCAGCGACCGGTCGTCCTGCAGGTCAGCGAAGGACTTGATTCACCTGCCACCGTCGGATGGCTGCGCCCGGTCGTCCTGCTGCCCGCATCGTTGATGACCCGCCTCCCCGCCGATCTGCTCGAAGCGCTGATCGCGCATGAGCTCGCGCACATCCGTCGCCACGACTACGCGGTCAACCTGCTGCAGGGGCTGATCGAGGCGGTGCTGTTCTATCACCCGGTGGTGTGGTGGTTGTCGAGGCAGGTGCGGGTCGAGCGCGAGCTCGTGGCCGACCGGCTTGCCGCTGAAGCTTTGGGCGAGCCGCGCCGACTTGCCTGCGCACTCGCTGAACTGTCCGATCTTCGCGCCCACCCACACGCGCCGCTGCGGCTCGTGCAGGCCGCCCATGGAGGTGAACTCATGTCACGCATCCAGCAACTTCTTCGTCCCGGCTCGTCACAGGCACGCAGTCGTTATGCCCTGCCACTGCTCGGCCTCGCGGCGGGCTGCATCGCCGTCTTCGCCCATGCCCAGGTCTCGCCGGAACGACCGAAAACCACGCCCACGCGTGTGCCCACGGTCCGTGTTGCAGCGCCGCCTGCCGGCCCTGCCCAGCCACGTGCCGTGGCGCGTGCGAACGGCGTTCTTAATGTCCC
>CADCUA010000250.1 GCA_902805755.1 uncultured Lysobacter sp. | reverse complement strand
TGGGCTTCGATGCTGATGGCGTGACTGCTTACCTGCAGGTGGACCAGGACAGCGGCCCCGATGCGGTGATCGCGTGGAACACTCGTACAGGCGAGCGTCGCGAGGTCCAGCGTGACGGTGCGGTCGATCCGTTCGACAGCGTTTACGGCCGCGACGGTCGCACGCTGGTCGGCATGCGCTACATGCACGACACGGTACGCACGCGCCTGTTTGATGAAACCACCGAAACCGCGCGCATTTACAGGTCACTCGGCCGCGCGTTCCCGCACGCGGCAGCGACGATCAGCTCCTACACGGACGACGGCCGCATTGCGCTGGTGCAGGTGTGGAATGACCGCACACCGGGCGAGACCTATCTGTTCGACACACAGGCGCTCACCGCGAACGGCGTGTTCATCAACCGCGAGTGGTTCGACCCGGCCGCGCTGCCGGCGGCCCGCCCGGTAACGCTCAAGGCGCGAGACGGTCTTGAGTTGCACGGATACCTGACGCCGCCGCGCGCGCCGCGCGCAGCGGGTCCTGTCCCGATGGTCGTTATGCCCCATGGCGGGCCGTTCGGCGTGTTTGACAGATGGTCGTTCGACGATGACACCCACCTGCTCAGCGAGGCGGGGTACGCGGTATTGCGCGTCAATTTCCGCGGCTCGGGCAATTACGGCGCGAGCTTCCAGAAGGCGGGCGCCCGCGAATGGGGCGGGCGCATGCAGGACGACCTGACCGACGCGACGCGTTGGGCGATCGACCAGAACATCGCGGACCCCGCGCGCATCTGCATCTATGGTGGCAGCTATGGTGGCTACGCCGCACTCATGGGCGCGGCGCGCGAGCCCGACCTGTATCGCTGCGCCGTGGGTTACGTCGGCGTCTACGACCTGGAGGCGAAGCATCGCGACAATTCCGGCACTGCTCGCTGGATGCGCAACTGGAGCGATGACTGGATGGGCGAGCGAGCGATGCTCGACCAGCGCTCGCCTGTGTTGATGGCCCAGCAGATCAAGGCACCGGTGCTGCTCGTCGCCGGCGGTGAGGACCGCATCGCGCCCATCGCACACAGCCGCAAGATGGAGCGCGCGCTGCGCAACGCGGGCAAGACGGTGGAAACGCTGTACATCCCCAGCGAAGGGCACGGCTTCTACGCAGACAACCACCGTCGCGAGTATTACGCGCGCCTGCTTGAATTCCTGTCCCGGTACCTGGGGGGCGACACCGCGTTGTTGGACAAGGGCCGGACGACGCGCAGCGGCAAATAAGCAGCTGCGGCGTGTTCGACCCGTCAGGACTTCCGGCACCTAGCCGGCGCGACAGGCAGACGCGATAGTGCGGCGTCGCGGTGATGGCATCGCCATGCGCCCGCCCATGCGTCAGTTGAAAGAGGAAGTCCGGATGAAGGCAAACAATCGCGGCGTGCAAGCGGCCCGTTGGACTGCGTTGGCATTGGCATTGGTCATCGCCGTGTCAGCGCCTGCCATGGCACGGGAGCCGGCGGTGGAAGCCGTGCGCGTGGCGTTGCAGAAGCCGGGCGCCGAGGTGGCCGTGGCCGCCGCCGAGCGCGCGGTGGCCGCGCACCCGAAGGACGCGGACGCCTGGTATTACGCGGGGCAGTCGTACGGAAAGATGGCGATCCAGGCCAGCATGCTCAGCAAGCCCGGCTGGGCCGGCAAGACGCGCGATGCGTTCCAGAAGGCGGCGCAGCTCGACCCCGACCACCTCGGCGCGCGCGAGGGGCTGGTGCAGTTCTACACGGTGGCGCCGGGCTTCCTGGGCGGTGGCAAGGACAAGGCGGCCGCTGAAATCACCGCGTTCGCCAAGCGCAACCCGGCCGCCGCGCATTACCTTCGTGGCTCGACGCTGGAGGGCGATGCCGCAGGGCGCGAGTTGCGTGCGGCGGTGAAGCTGGCGCCGAACGAATCAAAGTACCGGCGTGCATTGATCGGCTGGCTGGATGGCCGTAAGCAGGCGCCCGAGGCGCTGTCGGTGCTCGACGCCGGACTCGCGCGCACGCCTGACGACCTGCGCCTGCTTTACATGCTGGGCCGGCACGCCGCGGTGTATGGCTCCCGTGCGGACGAGGGCCTGACGGCACTGGATCGCGTGCTCGCCCGTGCAGCGATGCTGCCGGACGACGTGTCGGTCGCCGGCGCGCACTGGCGCCGTGGGCAACTGCGCGAGAAACGTGGCCAGAAGGACGAGGCACTGGCTGACTATCGGCGCGCCGTCGCGCTCGCGCCCCGACTCGACGACGCCAGGAAAGATGCGACGCGCCTAGCCGCTGCAATGAAATAGCCGGCTGCGAGCGGCAGGTTCGCTGCTACTCATCCGCGGGACCCTGTCATCGCGGGCAGACGAAAAAAGGCCCCGCAACGCGGGGCCTTTCGCGTGGTGCGTTCAATAGCTCACTGCATGGACGCGGCGCAGAGCCGGCAGGTGTTTCCGCGCGACGGCAGAACCGTGTCCCGGAACGGCCTGCCGCCCCGGGACACCCGGCACCCGCTCAGCCCGCGTATTTCACCGAACAACCGTACGGGCGCGTCACCGGCGCGCTGACCGGCTTGCCGGCGGCCAGCTCTGCGAGCGCCTGCGGTACGTATTGCGTTGCCTTCTTGATGTCGTCGGTGTCGGCGCTCTGGATGCTGTCGATGCCGCCGGCGTAACGCAGCACGCCCTTGCCATCGATGATGTACATGTGCGGCGTGGTCTTGGCGCCGTAGGCGCGGCCCGTGGTGCCGTTCGGGTCGAGCAGGTACGCGCTCTGCGCGGCATTGGCCTTGCCGCGGACGCTTTCGGCGGCGGCACCATCGACGTTGCCCTGCTTGCCCGGTGCCGACGAGTTGATGCTCAGCCACACGACGCCCTTCGCCGTGGCGTCGCGCTGCTGCTTCTGCATGTTGCCGGAACCGTAGTGCTTCTTGACGAACGGGCACTCGTGGTTGGTCCACTCCAGCACGACGGTCTTGCCGGCGTAGTCCGCCAGCGAATGGGTCTTGCCGGTGGAATCAACCAGCTTGAAGGCCGGTGCGGCCTGGCCGACCTTCGCCGTGGCCGCACTGGCGACGGCCGCGGCGCGGGCATCGGCGGCGTCGCTCCCGCGGGCCTTGGAATACGCGAATGCACCTGCGACGGTGCCCAGCGTGAGTGCAGCGGCGAGCAATTTGGCTTTCATCGGTCGGTCTCCTGGGGTTCGGAACGTCACATCGAACGGATCGCGTCGGCGACGCCATCCGCGGTCAGCAGCTGCGGCAGCACGCGGGGCGCGCCACCGTCGGCGGGATAGAGCACGTACAGCGGCACGCCGTTGCGGCCGTGCTGCTGGAGGTAGCGCGTGATTGCCTCGTCCTGGCGCGTCCAGTCGCCCTTGAGGTAGGTCACATCGTGCGCGGTGAGCGCCTCGCGCACGGCGTCGCTGGACAGCGCGGTGCGTTCGTTCGCAAGGCAGGTGATGCACCAGGCCGCGGTCATGTTGACCAGCACCGGCTTGCCGGCCGCCCGCAGTTCGGCGAGGCGCTGCTCGCTCCACGGCTCGGCATTG
>CADCUA010000249.1 GCA_902805755.1 uncultured Lysobacter sp. | reverse complement strand
GCGCGGCCTTCGAGGCGCCTCGCGAGCCCGAGCACCTCCTGCACGGGCAGCGCGGCACCGGTCGGATTGCCCGGCGAACACAGGAAGACCAGTCTCACCGGCTCGCGCAGCGCCGCGTTTGCAACCGCATCGAAATCACAGCGCCACGTGTCACCTTCATCCACCAGCGGCACGTCGACCACGGCCGTACCGTGCAGTCGTGCGTTGACCGCATACATACCGAACGTGGGCGACGTCACCAGCACCGCATCCTGTCCCGGCCGGCACAGCGCGCGCACCAGCAGGTCGATGCCTTCATCGCTTCCGCGTCCCACCAGCAGCTGCGCGGGCGCGCAGCCGTACAGTTCGGCAAGCGACGCACGCAGCGCTTCGGGCTGCGGGTCCGGATAGCGGCGCGCGGTGCAAGCGGCATCACCCGCGTTCGCCCATGGCGCCTCGTTCGCGTTGAGCCAGACGTCGCCCACGAGGCGATCGCTGCGTGCGGAACGGTAGCCGGCAAACGTACGCAGATCTTCCCGCACGAGTTCAAGGACGCCGCTCATGCGGACAACTCCTGCAGGCGCAGCGCCACGGCCTGGCGGTGCGCGTCCAGACCTTCTGCAGTGGCCAGTTCGACGGCGCACGGCCCGATCGCGGCCAGGCCCTGAGGCTGCACGTCCTGCACGGTGATCGCGACCTGGAAGCTCGCGACGTTCAACCCGCCCACGTAGCGTGCAGCGCCGCTGGTAGGCAGCACATGGTTGGTGCCGCTGCAGTAATCGCCCAATGCCTCCGCGGCCCAATCGCCGAGGAATACCGAGCCGGCCGACTGCACCTGCGGCAGCCAGCGGCGCGCATCGCGCAGCGCAAGGATCAGGTGTTCGGGCGCATAGGCGTTGCTGATGGCGAACGCGTCCTCAAGCGTGTCGACCCGGATCAGCCGCGAGGCGGCGAGCGCGCGCCGCGCGATATCGGCGCGGGGCAGGGTCTCAAGCTGCACGTCGATGCAGACTTGGACGGCGTCGATCAATGCGTCGTCATCACTGAGCAGCAGCACCTGCGAATCCGGGCCGTGTTCGGCCTGCGACAACAGGTCGGCCGCGACGAACGTCGGATTCGCGCCCGCATCGGCGATCACCAGCACTTCGGACGGGCCGGCCGGCATGTCGATCGCGGCGCCACCGTCGATCATCGACACCTGGCGCTTGGCTTCGGTGACATAGCCGTTGCCCGGGCCGTAGAGCTTGTCGCACTTGGGCACGCTTGCGGTGCCGAACGCCATGGCGGCGATCGCCTGCACGCCGCCCAGCTTGAAGATGCGTGTGATGCCGCAGCGATCCGCGGCATACACCACGGCCGGATCGATGCTGCCGTCAGCACGCGGCGGCGTACACAGCACCGCATTGCGGCATCCGGCGAGTTGCGCCGGTATCCCCAGCATCAAGGCAGTGGATGGCAGCGGCGCGGAGCCCGCCGGGACATACAGGCCGACGCGTGCAATCGGTCGCAGGATGCGCTCGCAGCGCACGCCCGGCGCGGTTTCGATCGCGTAAGGCATGGTGATGCCGGCGCGGTGGAAACGCTGGATGCGCGCGGCGGCTTCGTCGATGGCCTGGCGCAGCGCCGCAGGCACGGCGGCGCACGCGGCCGCGCGTTCGTCGCTTGAAAGTTCGAAGGTCTCGAGCGTCGCGCCATCGAAGCGCCCGGTCAGTTCACGCACCGCCGCGTCGCCGCGCGTGCGCACGTCGGCGAGCAGTGCGGCTACGGCCGCGGTGACGCCTTCGCCAACCTGTTGCGCCGGGCGACGCAGGGCGGCGTCGCGTGACGCTTCGTCGGTCTCGTTCCACACCAGGCGCTTCATGCCAGCATTCCCTCGATCGGCAGCACCATCAGGCCGCGCGCGCCGGCGCGCTTGAGTTCTTCCAGCCGCTGCCAGGTGAGCGCGCCGTGGCACAGGGCCTGCAGCGCGAGCCGGTCCTCGCCGTCGATCTGCATCACGGTCGGCTCTTCCGCGTCCGGCAGCATCGGTAGCAGGGTCGGCAACAGGCCACGCGTCGCCTGGAACATCAGCAGCTTGCTGTTGCGGACGCGAAGTGCACCGTCCATGCGGCGCATCAGCAGGTCGGTCAGGCCTGCACGTACGGGGTCGAACTCGCCGACGGGGCCGGCGAGCACGGCCTCACTCTCCAGCAGGGTTTCCACCGCCTTGAGCTGGTTCGCAACGAGCGTGGCGCCACTGGATACGAGGTCGCAGATCGCGTCCGCCTGTCCGAGCCGCGGCGCGATCTCCACCGAGCCCGACAGCAACACGACGTTCGCGTCGATCCCCTGCGTATCCAGCCATTGCCGCAGCAGCGCGGGATAGCTGGTCGCGATGCGCTTGCCGGCGAGTTGCTGCGCTCCCTGCCAGTCCCATGCATCGGGCACAGCTAACGCCAGGCGACAGCCACCGAAGCCGAGGCTGCGCCATTCGCGGAACACCGGCGCACCGCCACCGGACCGTGCCAGGCCCGCCTCGGTCAGCACATTGCGCCCGACGACGCCGAGGTCGCACACGCCATCCGCGATCAGGCCCGGAATGTCATCGTCGCGTACCAGCAGCAGGTCGATTGGAAGCGTCTCGCCGAAACAGAACAGGCGGTCGCGACTCTCGCGCCAGCTCAGGCCGCAGGCCGCGAGCAGCGAGCGCGCGGGATCGGCCAGGCGGCCGGACTTCTGGATCGCGATGCGCAGGCGGTCGCGTGCGGGCGCGGTGACGGGAGGGCTCATGGCGGATCTCGAAAGAAAAACAGGTCAGACGCGGCGGGTGCCGGCCGTATTGAGTGCATCGATCGCGGCGGCATAGCCACCTGCGCCACGCTCCAGCGTGCGGGCGACCCGGCCGATGGTGGTAACGCTCACAGCGGTGCGGTCGTGGATCTCGCGGTAGGGCACGCCCTGCAGCAGCAAGGGCACGACGCGCCAGCGGTCGGTGATCGCCTCCAGCTCGGCGGGCGTGCACAGGTCCTCAAGGAACGCGCACGCGTCCTCGGGGCGCCGAAGCGCCACGAGTGCATCGGCAAGCCCGGCGACCGCCTCGCCCAGATCCTCGGTTTCCACCGCACGTCGCTTCATCGAGAACCAATGTATTAATGCGCTAATACATTGTGCCAACCATGCGGACGTCCGTCAACCCGGGCGCGACTGCCGGTTCCGGGTGCCGGTCGACGGGAATTCCGTACGCAAGCGTGCAGTACACTCGCCGCACGTCGACCAGCGGTCGGCGGGACGCCGCGAGGTGGCGATGGCAACAAGGACAGTGGCGCTGACATGGCTCGCGTTGGTTCTGCTGCTCCTGACCGGCGCGGCTTCGGCGAAGCGTCCGCTTGTGCTGGATGGCTCCTCGCCGGACATCCTCCTGCACCCCTACCTGAGCCACCTGCACGACCCGGAGGGCCGGGCAAGCCTCGCCGAGGCCGTGGAACTCGAATCACGCGGGCGTTTCGCGCCGCTTCAATCCACCGCACTGGGCTTCCAGCCCGGCGCGACCTGGCTGCATGCACGCGTCACCAACCTGCAACCGCAGGAGCCGCGCTGGCTTCTCGTGCAGCGCTTCGCGCTGAGCGACCGGCTCGATGTGTACCTGCGACACCCCGACGGGCGTGTCACGCACCAGGCCGGTGGCGACGCGCTTGCGTTCGACGCCCGGAGCATCCCCTACCGGCATCCGAACTTCTGGCTGCACCTGCCCCTGGATCAGCCTGTCGACCTCTTCATCCGCATCGAGAGCGAAAGCTCGATGCAGATCCCGTTCGTGCTGCAGACGCCCACGGCGTTCACCGGCGTAGCCGGCGATGCCCAACTCGGCATCGGCCTGTATTACGGGATCCTGCTGGCGCTGCTGTTCTACAACCTCGTGCTCTGGGTGTCGCTGCGCGACGCGAACTACTTCTGGTACGTGTTCCACATTGCCGCGTTCGGCATGGTGCTGTTTGCGCTCAACGGTCTCGGGTTCGAATACCTGTGGCCCGAATCACCGCGGTTCGCACAGCTGTCGGTGCCGCTGCTGATCTGCCTCGCCCAGATCGGCAAGCAGCAGTTCGCTCGCGCGTTTCTTGACCTGCGCATTCGCTGGTCGTTCGGCGATCGCGTGTCGCTAGTACTGATGGTGTTTTTCGTCCTGCTCGGAATCGCGACGTTGTGGATGCCCATTGGCCTGTCGACGCGCATCGCAAGCGCTGCGGTGTTTCCAAGCATCGGCTGGATCGTGGTCTCCAGCATCGTCGTCATCCGCGCCGGCTACAAACCCGCATGGCTGTTCCTGCTTGCATGGGCGATGTTCCTGCTGGGCACGGCGATGTTCGCGGCGATCGCGTTCGGTCTGGTCCCGAAGAATTTCGTCACCGAATACGGGGTGCAGATCGGCTCGGCGATCGAGATGCTGCTGCTGTCGGTCGCGCTCGGCTACCGGTATTCGTCATTGCGAAACGAGAACGAGCGCATCGTGCAGGCCGCGAAGCTTGAGCTGGAGCAGAAGGTCGAGCGGCGCACGTCGGAACTGAGCAACGCGCTGGCGCAGCTGGGCGACGCGCATGCGCGCCTGCGCGAGTCCAGCCAGCGCGACAGCCTCACCGGACTGCACACGCGCAGCTATTTCCGCGAGGCTTATACGCCGCTGCTGTCGCAGGCGCGCGAGCAGCGCGAGCCGCTGTCCATCCTCATGATCGACATCGACCACTTCAAGCGCATCAACGATCATTACGGCCATCTGACCGGCGACGAGTGCCTGCGCTCGGCGGCGCATCGCATCGGCCAGGCGCTACGCCCCTACCGCGCGGAGCTCGCGCGGTTCGGTGGCGAGGAATTCGTGGCCGCCCTGCCCGGCATGGACCGCGACGCCGCTCGCGACGTCGCCGAACGCATCCTCGCGCAATTGCGTGAGCTGCCCTGCCTGGCGCACGAGCATGTCATCCCGCTCACCGCGAGCATCGGCGTGCACCAGGTCGATCCGCAGCGCGAACGCGGCATCGAAGCCGCGCTCGGTCACGCGGACCAGGCCCTGTACGACGCGAAGAATCGCGGGCGCGACCGCGTGTGCGTGTCCGCGCCGCCTGCCTGACCGGCGGCGGTCTCAGCCGACCTGCCGCGCCCGCACCGCCTGCAGCACGATGCCGTCGCGCACCAGTGCAACCGCCGTCGCCACTTCGCCATCGAGCGCACGATCGCGTTCGAGGAAGCGGATATACCGGCGGATCTGCGCGTGTGCAGCCGACACGTCCGCGCCCGGCTGGAACTCCGGCGCACTGGCAAGCTCCTCGCGCAGGCCTTCGACTTCACGCAGGAACTCGTCACGCCCCGGCTCGCCCTCACCCGGGCCGCCCGCGATCTTTCGCGCGAGCGTTGCGGCATCGACGTGCGCCGCAAGCTCGCGCGCGGCGTTGATCGTGTCGCGCCGCAGATCCAGCGCCTGCGCGGCCGAATACAGCTCGAGCCCCAGCACCTTGCCCAGATCGTCCGCCATCGCGAGCACATGGCGCGCCTCGTTCGCGCCCATGGACACGTGATCTTCGGCATTCGCGCTGGTCGGGATCGAATAGACGCTGGCCGGATGCGCGCGGCTGGCGAGATCGTTGACGATCGCCGCGGCCGTGTACTGCACGATCATGTGACCCGACTCGGTCGCGTCCTCGTTGCCGATGAGGAACGCGGGCAGGCCGTCGTTCGTCGCGGGATCCACCAGTTTGTTGAGCCGCCGCTCGGAAATGCTCGCGAGCACCGGAATCGCGGCTTTCACGTAGCTCATCACCAGCGCGAGCGGCATGCCGTGGAAATGCCCGGCCGAGATCACCTGCTGCTCGACATGGTCGGCCTTCGCATCCGGGAACACGATCGGGTTGTCGGTCAGCGCGTTGAGTTCCACTTCAAGCACGCGCGCAGCCTGCGCGACCGCATCGCGCACCGCACCATGAACCTGCGGCGTGCAGCGCAGGGAATAGCTGTCCTGCGGCTGGTGCTTCTTGCCGCCGCGGAATGGGCGGAAACGGTTGTAGAACTTCTCGCGCCCGTGCCGCTGGTTGAGCGGCACCCAGTCCCAGCCGATGTCGAAGCGCAGCGATTCCACGTGTGGCCGGTCCGCGGCCAACGCGCTCCAGCAACCCGGCTGCCAGGCGCGAAAGCGCGGCACGAGGTGGTACGGAATATCGGCCAGCGTCGAGCCGTGCAGCAGGCGGCGCAGGTTCGAAGCCACTTCGACCTGGCCCGGATGCGGGCGCAGCGCATGCACTTCCTGCGCGAACGCGCCGAGCCGCCCTGCGAACGCGTCGATCGTCATCGCGGCCGCAAGGTCCGCCGTATCCAGCAGGTCCTCGAGCTTCGCGAGCGCAAGCACGCCGCACGCGAGCATCTGCGCAGTGCCGTTGTTGAGTGCAAGGCCCTCCTTGAACGACAGCGTGACCGGCTCCAGGCCTGCGGCGCGCAATGCGTCACCGCCCGGCATGCGCTCACCACGGTAGAAAGCTTCGCCGCCGCCGAGCAGCACGATCGCCAGGTGCGACAACGGCGCGAGATCACCACTCGCGCCGACCGAACCCAGCTGCGGCACCACCGGCACGATGTCGGCGTTGAGCATCGCCGCGAGCGCCTGCAGCGTCTGCACGCGGATCCCCGAATGCCCGCGCATCAGCGTGTTGATGCGGATGCACAGCATCGCGCGCACGACGTCGGCCGCAAATGGATCGCCGACGCATACCGCATGCGTAACGATGAGGTTGCGCTGCAGCTCCTCGTGCAACGATTCATGCAGGTTCAGCGCATCGGCGCCGCCGCCCGAACGCAGCCGATGCGCGCCTAGCAGGCGGTCCGCATTGCTCCCGAAACCGGTGGATACGCCGTAGATCGGCTCCTCGCGGCTGACCTGCTCGGCGAGAAAGCGCGCGGCGCGTTCCACCGCGGGCAGCTGCTCCGTCGCCAGTTCGACGTTTGCGCCGCGTGCGACCGCAACCAGCTGTGCACGTGTCAGCGAACGACCGTCGAGGCGCACCACGGCGTGATTGGCAGAAGAATCCAGCGTCATGGAATCGATGCTCATCGCGATGCCAGTGCTTCGGCCTGCGCGAGTTCGACGCGCAGCGTGCTTGCCAGCTCGGCGCGGCTGACTTCGAACTGGTCCTCGCGCCGCAGGTCTTTGACCGTCACCATGCCCTTCGCGATCTCGTCCTCGCCCAGCACCACCACGAAGCGGATGCCCGCACGGTCGGCGTACTTGAACTGCTTGGCGAGCTTTGCCGGCTCCATCACCACTTCGGTGTTGATGCCTGCAAGCCGCAGGTCGTTCGCGACCGCGAGGCAATGCGGCAGGTGCGCCGATTCCATCTGCGTGACCAGCACCTGCACCGTGCTCTGAGCGCTCGATACGAGCCCCGCCTCGCGCAGTTGCCAGAACAGTCGCGTCAGGCCGATCGAAATGCCGACGCCGGGCAGCTTCGACTTCGTGTAGTGGCTTGCGAGGTTCTCGTAACGTCCGCCCGAACAGATCGAGCCGATCTGCGGGTAATCGTTGAGCGTGGTCTCGTACACCGTGCCGGTGTAGTAATCCAGGCCACGTGCGATCGAGAAGTTCAGCGCGTATGCCGCCTCGGGCACGCCCAGCGCACGCACGAGTTCCAGCACTTCGCGCAGCTCGGCCACGCCCTCGCGCAACGCGTCGTTGCCCTCGCCCAGCGCGTCGAGCTGCACCAGCGCATCGGCATGTGAGGTCGAACGCACCTTGACGAACTGCAGGATGCGCTCGACGCCTTCAGGTGACAGCGCACAGCCGTCGCCCAGCAATGTTTCGCGCACATAATCCTCGCCACGCTTGTCGAGCTTGTCGACCTCGCGCAGCACCAGCGCCTGCTGCTCCGCATCGGCCACGCCCTGTGCTTCGAAAAAGCCGCGCATCAGCTTGCGGTTGTTGAGCTGGATGGTAAATGCGCCGATGTCCAGCTCGGAAAACACCGAATGGATCACCGCCGGCAGCTCGGCATCGAAACGCACGCTCAGCGCGTCCTTGCCGATGACGTCGATATCGCATTGGTAGAACTCGCGGAAGCGCCCGCGCTGCTGGCGCTCGCCGCGGTAGACGCGCTGCATCTGGTACCGGCGGAACGGGAACGCGAGGTCGTGCTCGTGCTCTGCGACGTAGCGCGCGAGCGGCACCGTCAGGTCGAAGCGCAGCGCCATCTCCGGCGTGCCCTCGTCGCCTTTGGCGAGCGCGCCGGTCGACTGCACGAAATAGACCTGGCGCTCGGTTTCACCGCCGGATTTCGTCAGCAGCACGTCGGTCAATTCCATCACCGGCGTTTCCACCGGCAGGAAGCCGAAGCGCTCGAAATTGCGGCGTATCGTGTCCAGCATGCGCTGGAACGCGATCTGGTCGGGCGGCAGCAGTTCCAGGACCCCTGCAGGGGTGCGCGGCTTGATCAAGGCAGGCTCCAGGCGCAGCGGCAGCGCCATCGGGAAAGCCGGCAAGTTTAACGGCCGTCGCACAACCGCGCCCGCCGGGCCCGCTTTCCGCCTGCCGGGCTTCACAGCCCCTTGCCCCCCGCCCCGGCACTGGCTAGAATTTGCGGCTCTGCAGTCGGGGTGTAGCTCAGCCTGGTAGAGCGCTACGTTCGGGACGTAGAAGTCGCAGGTTCAAATCCTGTCTCCCCGACCATTAGATTCACGGTGTTACGAAGAAACCGGCCTTGAGCCGGTTTTTTTGTGTCTGGCGGTGAGGTCGGGGCAGTGGCGGGCACACATGAACGCTCTGGCCGCGGTACCTGTCGGGTGCCAGCGAGCGGGCCAGCGCCCTACGTCGAACAGACCACCGGCCTGTTTGCAGGCTCTGTAGCGGCCCCGCCGGGAACAACCGACACCT
>CADCUA010000248.1 GCA_902805755.1 uncultured Lysobacter sp. | reverse complement strand
CCCTCGAGCGTTACTACACGAAGGCCTTCCAGATCGACCCAGTAATACTCACCCGGCTGCGGCGGCGGCAGCGCCGAGCGAGGGATGTAGATCTCGGTACCGCGCATCGCTTCGACCGCATCGCGGTCGATCACATCGGGGAAGCTGGCGACCAGGTATTTGCCGCTGTCCCGACCGCGGACGCCGCGCAACTCGCGCTCCACGCCCTGGGGCGTGCGGAGAATCCACGGCTGGTGACGGAAGATCGCCGCGCGGGGCTCGGTCCAGGACTCGAGCTTCGCCTCGCCGCGAATACCAAAAGCGCCAAGCACCCTGCCCAGCAGGATGCGGCGCCCGGAGGTATCGGATTCCGAGAGCGTGGCGGCGTCGACCATCCGGAAAGGACTCCTACGCCGCCTCGCGGACTGCCTTTCAGGCGGCCGCGGTCTGCTCGGCGCCCTTGGCGGCCGTGCGGTACAGGTCGGCGACCTTGTCGGTCATCTGCGCGCCGCGATCGATCCAATGCTGGATGCGCGCGACGTCAAGCTCGACGCGCTTGTCGTTGCCGGCGGCGACGGGGTTGTAGTAGCCCACGCGCTCGATGTTGCGACCGTCGCGTGCGCTGCGGCTATCGGTAACGATGATGTGATAGAAGGGACGCTTCTTGGCGCCACCACGGGTCAGGCGAATCTTGACCATTGTCTTGCAGTTCCTGTGTTGCCCAGTCGCCGGGGTGGCGAGGTAAGCGGGCGATTGTAAAGGTTTTGCGAAGCGGAGCAAATGCTCGCGAGGTTTCGTGCGTGCGACAACGCGCGGAATCCGCCTAGCTCTTGCATTGGAATCCCACGCTCTGCCGCCATCACCAGAGGCGGAACCGGATCTGACCGCCGGCCAGCCGTCTGCTGACAGCAGGCCGCGTGCATTATCGGCCGGCCGAGCCCCCAGGCCCACCGTCAGGCCGACCCGCCGCCTCGCGCGCCGCGCGAACCCGCTCAGGCGTCGGAGGATGCGTCGAGAGGTAGCCGACCACATCGGTCTCCAGCTCCTGCGGCATTTCCGCTGACAGCCGCTCCATCATCGAAGCGAACGCATGCGGGGATTTCCCGCGCTTTTGCAGCAGCGCGAATGCAAACCGATCAGCCTCGCGCTCGTGCCCGCGGGAGAAACGGTTACTGAGCAGCGCAGCCGGAACCGACACCGCGAGCGACGAGCCGCTGACGTCGCCGAACAGCAGCCCGGCAAGCAAAAACACCGACGAACTTTCCAGGGCCTGGCGCATGCCATGGCGATGCACGTGATGCCCGGCCTCGTGCGCAAGCACGGCCAGCAGCTCGTCATCCGACTCCGCGAGCCTGACGATGTCATCTGTCAGGAAAATGCGCCCGTCCGGCAGGGCGAAAGCGTTCGGCCCCATGCCCTCCCCCGACGCGAACTGCAGCTGCATTTCACCCGAGCGCGGTTCGCCGGCGACGAGCGCGGCGAAACCTGCCTGCAACTCCGCCCGCCGCGCAGCGGGCAGCGAGCTTTCCTCGAGCCCCATCCGGTGGAGCAGCCTTACCGCTTGCTCGCTCGCGTGTTTTTCAACCGAACGCGGCATGCGTTCCGCGCCTTCCCGGGCCGCGGCCGGCAACACGAAATGCACGACGCCGGCGGTCGCGAGCACGACCGCGACGGCGGCGCCGGCTATCGCGACGCGACGACGTTCGAGCCAGTCGACCACTTGCTCGACACGGCTCGACTGGCCGACCAACCAGCGGTCGAGCACGGGAGTATCGGGACACTGGATGTATCCCGCTCCGTCCAGGTGCAGCGTCCGCGGCGTGGAGCCGAGCCGCGCACTGAGCTGGACCTGTTCGACACTCCACTCCTCTACGAGACCGTCCTCCTGCTCGATCTGCAGGAGGCCCGGCGGGACGAGCCGCAGCCGCACGGAGCGGGCGCGACTGGAACGTCCATCAAACCATTGGCCCGACAGCTCGCTCAAAGTCCGATGTCCACGCCCGTGTCCAGCGCGTCCACGAGCTCGTAACCCATGGCGCCTGTACGTCGTTCGGAAGCGGCAGCGAACTCGTCCAGATCCCCGGTGGTGGTCATGCTGAAGTTCGCGGCGCGGTAGCGCGCAAGACGCACCATCGCCCACGGCACCGCGAGGCCGAACGTGCAGACGATCGCCACCAGGTTGCTGGCATAGATCCACATGAGATCACGCGCACGCAGCGTGGATTCGAAGCGATTACCTGCCAGCTGCGCGCTGTTCCACATCAGGTTGACGTAGCGCACGCGCAGGAAAATCACCAGGCCGATGAAGCCCAGGTACAGCAGCACGATCGCGCCGATACCGCCTGCGTTGAGCGCACTTTTGTCGAACGCGCCGCTGGCCGATGCCAAGCCGAAGCCGACGGCCGCCAGGATGCCCGCGCCGACGACCGAGCCGACGGCAATCAGGTACGGCGCGTAGTACTTGCCTGAAATCCCGTGGAACGTGAAGCGTTTGACGCCGTAGCGATGACCCTCGACCACGAACTCATGCTGGCGTCGCTTCATGGATGGATACAGGAGTGTCGCGGTCAGGCTGCTCAGCCACACCCACAGCAGGAACGGCCCGTAGGCTTCGCCCGCTCCACTGTCGAAGCGGAAACTCAGGCCACGCCACGCCGAGTTACGTGCACGAAACCGCATGCTCCACACCATCAGCGCCGGCATCAGCGCGAACACGCCGAGAAGAAGCACCGCGTAGACGCCCGGAGAGAATCGTGAGCTGACGCCGAGCCCGATCACCACGGCATATGCCACCAGCCGCCCTTTGAGGATCGCAATCGGCGAAGCGAGGTAGTGGAACGTGCTGCCGGCCAGACGCGTGTTGCCGTAGAAGTAGCGCTCGGTACGGACCTTGGCCCAGGCGGAGTAGATGCCAAGGGTCAACACGCTCAACAGCAGGTTGACGAACCAGATACCGAAGTACTCGCGGGCGCTCCCGGTGAATTCGGGCTTGTGCCGCACCGGCAATGCCGGGCTGTACGCGGGCGAATTGAAATCACCGGCCGGTGAGGCCGGAACAAAATCGAGCATAGATCCCCTTTTCTGCCGCCAAGGCGGCGTCCCTTTGACCGAAGCCGGCACGGCCGGCCTGTCCGCTCCCCAGCGGGACAGGAGTCAAAGGCTAGCGGAATTCGTGACCTCGTGCACATACCGCGCGATCGACCCACCTGCGGGCTACGGCGCGCCTACCACCCGCGCGCTTACCGATTGCGCCAGTGGCTGCTAGTCATTCATATCCACAGACCCGCACCGACGTTGCGCAGACACACGCGCGCGCCGATGAATCGCATTGTTATTTGCCCACGAACTGAACGGCACGAGGCTTCAGTCGCGAAGCAGGTCCGCCGAATTGGCGGACGAGCCGATCCAGCCGGGCTCAGCGGAACGGCATGCCGCCGCGACCGCCCATCATGCCCTTCATGCCGCGCATGAGCCCCTTCATGCCGCCGCCCGAAAGCTTGGACATCATCTTTTCCATCTGCTGGTACTGCTTCATCAGCTTGTTGACGTCC
>CADCUA010000247.1 GCA_902805755.1 uncultured Lysobacter sp. | reverse complement strand
TGGCCGTTTTCCACGATGGGCTGGCCGAACGACGCGCTCATGCGCGAGCGCGGTTTCGAGCGCTTCGTGCCGTCCAGCGTGCTCGTGACCGGCTTCGACATCATCTTCTTCTGGGTCGCCCGGATGATCATGATGACCGACCACTTCACCGGCGAAGTGCCTTTCAGGGACGTCTACATCACCGGCCTGGTGCGCGATGCGCAGGGCCAGAAGATGAGCAAGTCGAAGGGCAACATCCTCGACCCGCTCGACCTGATCGACGGCATTTCGCTGGAGGCGCTGGTCGCCAAGCGCACCGGCGGGCTGATGCAGCCGAAGATGGCCGAGAAGATCGAAAAGGCCACGCGACGCGAGTTCCCCGAAGGCATCCCCGCGTTCGGCGCCGACGCACTGCGCTTCACGATCTGCGCGCTCGCCACGCACGGCCGCGACATCCGTTTCGACCTCGGCCGCGCCGAGGGCTACAAGAACTTCTGCAACAAGCTGTGGAATGCCACCCGCTTCGTGCTGATGAACACCGAGGGCTTCAGCGCGAACGGCGTGCCGAACCCGACCACGGACGCCGAACGCTGGATCCTCGCGCAGCTCGCGCGCACCGCGACCGAAGCCGAACAGCATTTCGCCGATTACCGTTTCGACCTGCTCGCGCAGACGCTGTACGAGTTCGCGTGGAACCAGTACTGCGACTGGTTCGTCGAATTCGCGAAACCGGCCCTCAACGGCGACGACGCGCAGGCGGCGAACAACACGCGCCACACGCTGCTGTACGTGCTCGAGCGTTTGCTGTCGCTGCTGCACCCGCTGGTCCCGTTCGTGACCGAGGAGCTGTGGCAGGCGGTCGCGCCGAAGCTGGGCATAGCGGAGACGACGATCATGCTGCGGCCGTATCCGACCGCAACGGATCTGGACGCGTACCTGTCTGATGATTTCGAACGCGTCGACGCGCAGATCGAATGGCTGAAGGCGACGATCTCGACCGTGCGTCGCATCCGCAGCGAGCTCAATGTCGCGCCGTCGAAACAGGTCGCGCTGCTGCTGGCCGAAGGCGATGCCAGCGACCGCGAGCGCGCCGCGCGTTTCGATTCGCAGCTGCGCTTCCTGTGCCGGCTGCAGTCGATCGAACTGCTGGATGATGCGGCTGCCGCACCCGCCTGCGCGGCCGGCGTCGTCGGCACACTGAAGCTGCTGGTGCCGCTGGAAGGCCTGGTCGACCTGGGCGCCGAACGTGCGCGCCTGGACAAGGAGATCAAGCGCGTCGACGGCGAGATCGTCAAGTGCAACGCGAAGCTTGCAAGCGACACGTTCGTCAACAACGCGCCGGCCGCAGTGGTGGAACAGGAGCGCAAGCGCCTGTCCGACTGGAACGGGCAGCGCGAGGCACTGGCAGCGCAGCGGGCGAAGCTGGGGTAAGCGGGCGGAAGTGCCGGCCGACCGGGCCGGCGGTCAATCGCCGCTGTATGCGTTCTTCGAAGTCACCTGATCGGGATTGCGTGCGCGCAACTGCCGGTCCAGTTCGCGTGCGTCAGCCAAGACCAGACGACAGGTAGAGGTATCGTCAGGCAGCCGGACCGCGCCGCCGGCAAGCTTCAGGTACACCGGCGCCGAAGACCGCCGGCCGCCGTACGTGAAATAAACGCCCTGATGCGAGCGCAGCACCACCGCATTTGCGCCTTTTTCTGCAGCTGCATGAGCGAGTCGCTCGAATGCCGGCTGCACGCGGATGGTGGGAACGCGCCCATCCTGCGTACTTTCGTTGACGCGCTGGCCGACCTCGGCCGTGACCGAACCCAGCTTTTCGTGCGCGCAGGGCGGCGACTCCAGCAGGACGGGTAACGGGTTCGCGTCCGCCGCTGAGATGACGGGAAACGCGGCAAGCACAACACCTAGAACGACCGCACGCGATTGCATAAGCATTCCTTGCTGGCATCGGGATATACGCGGCGTGTGGTGGCCACGCCTGCATGCATCGAAGGATGCGTACCTACTCCGGCGGCAACAACTCGATCGCCATCACCAGCGCATCCTCGCGCCCGTTCGTGGCCGGGTAATAGCGCGGCCGGCGCCCGATCTCGTTGAAGCCTTCCGAATCGTAGAGCGCGATCGCGGCCTTGTTGGTCGGGCGCACTTCGAGGAACACGCGCTGCGCGCCGCGCGCGCGTGCGAGTTGCACGGCCGAGCGCAGCAGGCGGCGGCCGTGGCCGTGGCCCTGCGCTTCCGGCGCGATGCAGATGTTGAGCACGTGGGCCTCGTCCGCGGCGAGGCTCATGAGGAAATAACCGATGAGGCAGGACTCCTCGATCAGCACCCAGCACGGGTAATCCGCGCGCAGGCAATCGCGGAAGATGCCGGCGGTCCAGGGAAACGGGTAGGCGCGCACCTCGATCGAATACACGGCATCGACATCGGATTCGCGCATCGGCCGCAGCGTCGTGTGCGGCGCGGGACGACTGGCTCGCGCGTTCATGGCCGACTCCAGGATGCGCGAGCGGGACTCATCGGCGCCGGGCCTTGCGCATCGCGCGCAGGCGTGGCCACAACGCGCGCTTGCCGGCCGGGCTGATGCGCAGTGCATCGAGATTCGCCACCAATCCGACCACCGCCCGCGGCTCGGCGCCGCCGGCTGCACGGCACAGGGCCTGGAAGAGGGCGCACGCCGGGTACGCATCGGCGTCTTCCACAGGCGACTGCGGCCGCGCGCCACTCGTGCCGGCATCGTGTACCAGCGCGAGCACGTCGAAGCCAAGCGCCTGCAACCACTCGCGTTGCTCGATCGACCACGGCCCGCTCATGGCGCGGCCTCGACCGGCAGGCGGCGCGCGCGGCGGTAGATCGCGTGCACCGGGCCGGAAAGCGCATACAGGCTGCAGATCGCCAGCAGCACGCCGGGCGGGTAGATCGCGATACCGACCAGCGCCGCAAGCACGATGAAACCGGCGAGGAACGGCACCCGGTCATTGCGCGAGCCGCCGGCCTTGAAGCTGAAGTAACGCAGGCGGCTGACCATCAGCAGTGCCGCCGCCACCGTCACCGCGAGCGCGGCGTAGCGCAGGTCGCGGCCGGCCCAGCCGTTGTCCACGCAGGTCCACACGAAGCTTGCCACGAGCCCCGCCGCTGCCGGACTGGCCAGGCCGATGAACCAGCGCTTGTCCACCTGCCCCACCTGCGCGTTGAAACGCGCGAGCCGCAGGGCAGCGCATGCGGCATAGAGGAACGCGGCGATCCAGCCGATCTTGCCCGGCGTGATGCCGTCCATGCGCATCGCGCCCAGCGCCCAGTGGTACATCACCAATGACGGCGCCAGGCCGAAGCTGATCAGGTCGGCGAGCGAGTCGTACTGCACGCCGAACTCGCTCTGCGTGTTCGTCAGCCGCCCAACGCGCCCGTCCAGCCCGTCGAGCACGGCGGCGATGAAGATCGCGATGCAGGCGTCTTCGAAACGCCCCTGGGTGGCCGCGATGATCGCGTAATAACCCGCGAACAGGCCGCCGGTGGTGAACAGGTTCGGCAGCAGATAGATGCCCCGGCTGCGCGGGCGCGGAGGCG
>CADCUA010000246.1 GCA_902805755.1 uncultured Lysobacter sp. | reverse complement strand
CGGCTTGGATGGAATCACTGTCGCGCCGTTGTTGAGCGCATCGAGGTAATCCTTCAGCTGCTCCTGGTAGGCGCGGTTCGGGTCACCGGTCGGCGTGAAGCCGTCGCTCGCCAGTGCATCGTCGGCCAGCGCCATCAGCTCGTTGATCGTGCCGCCGAACGGCGCGTAGTACGCCGTGCCGCTGACATAGCCGGCCTCCACATTGAGGCGCATCGCCGCCAGGTGCGCCGACAGCATGTACGCCATGTTGGTCGCGTCACGGCTGACGATCCAGGTGCGGAACTGCGCGTACGTGGTGGGGTCGAACGCAACGCCGTTCGCATCGACCAGGTTGAGGTTACGCAGCAACTGCAGCTCTTCCGCCGCGCCGTCGAGCTCGTCGAACATCTTCGCTTCGCCGTTCCTGTTGCTCCAGAAGCCCGGGGTACGGCCGCCGCTGCCTTTCGTGCAGTAATTGCCGAACCGCACATAGGTCGTCAGTCCCTTGACGATGACCAGACCGGTCTGCGGATTGATGGGGTTGCCGGCCTCGTCGAGTGGCGCCGACTGGACCCAGTTGGTTTCGATCGGCATCGCCTCGGTCAGCGAATAGTCGTTGCCCGCTGGCAACGAGTACCAGGTAAACGTGCCGTTCGAGTAGGTAAGGCGTACCGAGCTGATGGAGTGGGCAGTCGATTGCAACAGCATGGGCCAGCCCGAAATGCCGGGCTCGCCGGTATCGCGAATGCCGTTCGCATTCGCGTCGTAGAACTTTATGACCTTGATCGCGCCGTAATGGGCGACGGCGGTGCCACCGACCAGGCAGGCTGAAAGCAGCGCAACCTTGAACGCGGTGCGCGACGGAAGACGGATTTTCATGGGGGTGACCTCGGAGGCCGCGAACTTTTCCGGCGCGCCCGCGCGCGGATGAAATCGCCCGCTGATGCTAGTCCTGTCCGGGGGCTGAACAGCTCTGCAGCATGCGCGTCATATTTGCAACGTTCCTGGCGCAGCCGTGGCGCACGACAGGATGTTTAGATGGACAGGCCGATGAGTTCGCCACGGTCGTGCCGCGAAATCCCTCCCTACCAAGCAATCGGTCGGCTTCAACTGCACCACCGTTCGAAGCCTGCGATGACCACGATTCAGCAGCAGCGACTCCGCCCGCGACCGTAACGCGCATCCATCCGCTCGACGAAGAATGCATCCCGGCTCATCGGAGTTTGTTCGGGATGATGGGCGCGGACATGAGCCACGTACGTGTCGTAATCGGGAATGCCGATCGTCAGGCGCGCAGTGCGCGCGGACTTCTGCCAGACCTGCATCAGCAGACGCAGAACATGGCGCACGCGATCAACGTGCCGCTTCAAGCGCGACATAGGCGGTCTCCTGCGCAGTGATGCGGCCGATGCGCCGTGCATGCAGCGCAGCGCGCAGGCCGAACCCCACCGTCGCCAGCAACACGGCCATGAACACCACGCACAGCGCCGCATCCACCTGGTTGTTGAACACCACGCGCTGCATTTCAGCCATGGACTTCGCCGGTGCAAGCAACTCGCCGCGCGCGGCCGCGTCCGCGAAGCGCTGCGCGTTCGCGAGGAAGCCGATCTTCGGGTCGGGATGGAACAGCTTCTGCCACCCGGCCGTGAGCGTGCAGACGAGCAGCCACGCGGTCGGCAGCAGCGGTATCCACAGATAGCGTTCGCGCTTCATCTTCACCAGCACCACGCAGCAGAACACCAGCGCCATGCCGGCCAGCATCTGGTTCGCGATACCGAACAGCGGCCACAGGGTGTTGATGCCGCCTAGCGGATCGACCACGCCCTGGTACAGGAACCAGCCCCAGCCGGACACCGCGAGCGCCGTGCACACAAGGTTGGCCGCCCAGCTTTCAGTGCGCTGGAACGGCGGATACGCGAGCCCGATCAGCTCCTGGATCATGAAACGCGCGACGCGCGTGCCGGCATCGATCGTAGTAAGGATGAATAGCGCCTCGAACAGGATCGCGAAGTGGTACCAGAACGCCATCATGCCGCTGCCACCGACCAGCCCGGTGAGGATCTGCGCCATGCCGACCGCGAGCGTCGGCGCGCCGCCGGTGCGCGACAGGATGGTGGTCTCGCCGATATCGGCCGCGGTGCGCGTCAGCATCTCGGGCGTGACCACGAAGCCCCAGCTGGAAATCGCCGCGGCGGCGGACTGCGCGGTGTCACCGATGAGCGCGGCGGGCGCATTCATCGCGAAATACACCGCGGGGTCCAGCACGCACGCGGCGATCAGCGCCATGACCGCGACGAACGCTTCCATCAACATGCCGCCGTAGCCGATCAGCGGGATGTGCGATTCGCTGGCCAGCATCTTCGGCGTCGTGCCCGAGCTGATCAGCGAATGGAAACCCGACACGGCGCCGCAGGCGATCGTGATGAACAGGAATGGAAACAGCGAGCCGGAGAACACCGGGCCGGTGCCGTCGATGAAGCGCGTGACGGCCGGCATCTGCAGGGTCGGCATCGCGACGAGGATCGCGACCGCGAGCACGAGCACGGTGCCGATCTTGAGGAACGTGGACAGGTAATCGCGCGGCGCGAGCAACAGCCAAACCGGCAGCACCGCAGCGACGAAGCCGTATCCGATCAGCATCCACGCAAGCGTCGCGCCGTCGTAGGTGAAGCGCGCGGCCCAGACCGGATCGGCGGCAACGCGGCCGCCGAACGCGATCGCCGCGATGAGCAGCACGAAACCGAGCAGCGACACCTCCAGGATGCGCCCCGGACGCCACCAGCGCAGGTACACGCCCATCAGCAACGCGATCGGGATTGTCATCGCGACGGTGAACGTGCCCCACGGGCTCTGCGCGAGCGCCTTGACCACAACGAGCGCCAGCACGGCCAGCAGGATCACCATGATCATCAGGATGCCGACCATCGCGACGACGCCCGCAGCGGCACCCATCTCCGAGCGGATCATCTCGCCCAGCGAGCGTCCGTCGCGGCGCGTGGAGAAGAACAGCACCAGCATGTCCTGCACCGCGCCGGCGAACACCACGCCGAACAGGATCCACAGCGTGCCCGGCAGGTAGCCCATCTGCGCGGCCAGCACGGGTCCGACCAGCGGCCCGGCGCCGGCAATCGCGGCGAAGTGATGGCCGAACAGCACCGATTTCTCGGTGGGCACGTAGTCGAGGCCGTCGTTGCGGCGCCAGGCGGGCGTCGCGCGCGTCGCATCGAGGTCCAGCGCATGCGTTGCGATGAAGCGGGCATAGAAACGGTAGGCGATGAAAAACACCGATACCGATGCCGCGACCAGCCACATCGCACTGACCGGCTCGCCGCGCTGCAACGCGACGTTCGCCAGGCTCGCCACTGCGAGCAGCCCCAGTGCCGACCACCCCATCCACGCCAGACCTTTCATGCCGACCTCCTGCAGGAAGCCGGAGCGTCGCCGAGCCGCGAGCGCAGGTCAATGCGCAGCGCTCGCGCAACAGCCTAGAGCCAGCGCACGCGCCGGAACTGCCAGTAGAGGACGACTGTCACCAGCGCAACGATTGCGATGAGCACGAAATAGCTCCACCGGC
>CADCUA010000245.1 GCA_902805755.1 uncultured Lysobacter sp. | reverse complement strand
CGAGCTTGATTTCATCGGCCGCGCCTTTCCACACCTTCTGCGTCGCGACCGCCTTGTCCTTCTCGAACAGGCGATGCGTTTCGAAGAAGCGGAAGCCCCAGTTCAGCAGCGCCTGGCTGTCGTCGGCGCGCTGCTTTTCCGAAGTCGAACCGACCACGACCGAGATCAGGCGCTGGTCGCCGCGCTTGGCCGACGCCATCAGGCCGTAGCCGGCGCTGGAGGTGTGGCCGGTCTTGATGCCATCGACCGATGCATCGCGCCACAGCAGCAGGTTGCGATTCGGCTGCGTGATCGGGCCGACCGTGAACTGCTTGATCTTGTTGTACGAATACGCCTGCGGGAAATCACGGATCAGCGCGCGGCCGAGCGTGGCAAGGTCGCGCACCGTGGTCATGTGCCCTTCGGCCGGCAGGCCGTGCGGGTTCACGAAGTACGAGTCCTTCATGCCGATGCGCTTGGCGTACTGGTTCATCAGCGACGAGAACGCATCGGTGCTGCCGGCGACGTGTTCGGCCAGCGCGATCGCCGCGTCGTTGCCGGACTGGATCACCATGCCTTTTTCCATCGTCTCCAGCGGCGCGGTCTTGTTGACCTCGAAGCCGGAGTAGCTGCCGTCGGTGCCGGCGCCGCCGGAGCGCCAGGCGTTCTCGCTCATCATCACCTGGTCGGTGCCCTTGACCTTGCCGCCCGCCATCTCCGCGGCGATCACGTAGCTGGTCATGACCTTGGTGATGCTCGCCGGCTCGACCTGCAGGTCGACGTTCTCGCCGGCGAGCACGTTGCCGCTGGCGAAATCCATCAGCACCCACGCCTTGCCGGTGATCTTCGGCGGCGGCGGCACGGGCAGGTCATTGCTGAGCGCACGCGGGGTATCCGCGGCGGGCGTGGGGCCGGCGGCGGGCGTCTGGGCCAGCGCCAGTCCGAACACCGTCGTGAGTGCAGCGGAGGTGGCCCATGCGGCCAGGGTCGAGCGGGGTTTCATTTCAGAAGTCTCCGGGCCGGCGGGCCGGCGCATCAGGCAATCGGATAAGGGAATCAGTCGCGAACGCGGCGCGGCAGGCCGAAGCCCAGGCCGCTGATGCGGGCCGCCAGTTCGGCTTCGCTGGCGACTGCCAGCGGGCCGACGCGCAGGCGCCACACCTTCTGGCCGTTCGCTTCGCCGTCGTGCAACTCGGCGGTATCGATGCCGGCGCCGCGCAGTTTCGCCAGTGCGCGGTCGGCGTTGTCACGTGCGGCGAAGCTTGCGATCTGCAGCACGACGGCGTCGGCCGTCATTGCGGAGGACGATGCCGGCGCCACGGGTGCGGGTGTGTCGACCACGGGCGCCGGCGTTTTCGCTGGCGGCGCGGCCGGGCGGCCGGTCGCGACGCGCACCTGGCGGCGGGCCATCCATGCATCGAATTCGTCGGCGCTCATCAACGTGCCGTCGGGGCGGCGCATGTCGAAGCGGTAATCGTTGGGCGGCGACGCTGGCGTCGTGGTCGCGGCGGTGACCGGCGGCGACGCGGTCGTTGTTGCGGGCGCCTGCGATGCGACCTGCGCTCGCGTTGCGGGCGCGACGTTCGACATCGCAACCATCACCGGCTGCTGCGCTGCGTTTGCCGGCTGCGCGGGAATCGAGCCGACGAGGCGGTCCATCGGGCTGCGCGTCGTGGCGCTCTTCGTGGTGACGCTGCCCATCGCGGGCGCGGACGGTGCAACCGTCGTCGGCGCGGTGGCGTAGAGCGTCGTCGGCGCGTCGGGCTGCAGCGCGCGCACTTCCACGCGGCCGGTGCCATGACGATGGATGCCCAGCTTCACCGCGGCGGCATAGCTGAGATCGATCACGCGACCTTCGTGGAACGGGCCGCGGTCATTGACACGCACGACGACCGACTTGCCGGTGTCGAGATTGGTGACGCGCGCAAAGCTCGGGATCGGCAGTGATTTGTGCGCCGCGCTGAACGCGAACATGTCGTACACCTCGAGGTTCGAGGTGCGCCGACCGTGGAATTTCTCGCCGTAGAACGAGGCCAGGCCCTGCTCGACGAAGCCGCGGGTGTCGTCGAGCACGCGGTATTCGCGGTCGAGCACGACATAGACCGGGCGATTGCCGACTGCCGAGCGCGGCAGCGCAACGACGGCGGGCTCGGGGATCGCGTCAACATCGGGAATGCAGCTCGGGACGCTGTCGCGCACGCCGGGCTTGTACAGGCCGCCGGCGACGTAATCGCCGCGCTTGCTCAGGTCTTCCTGCGCAGGACCGCTGGGATTGCAGGCGCCTGCCGGCCGCGTTGCAAGGGCAGGCTTGTGCGCGGGTGGCACGGCGATCGTCGCAACATCCGCGGGCTTTTTCGGCGCACTTGCACAGGCCGCCAGTCCCAGCGCGGCGCAGGCTGCCAGCCACGCCCTCATGCGCCGGGAGCCCCGGTAACAGGCGCAGCCGCATTCGAACGTCCGGCGATTTCCTGGGAGAGCTGATACACGGCCATCGCGTAGTGCTTGGAGATGTTGTAACGCGTGATCGCGTAGAAGTTGCGGAACGCGAACCAGGTTTCCGGCCCGGCCGCACCGTCGAGGTGGATCAGCGTCGCGGTGGGCTCACCGGGCACCGCTGTCACAGGCCGATAGCCGCGCGTGGCGAGGTCGCCCATCGTGTACACCGGATCGAAGCTTTCGGGTGCGAAGTGCACAGCGTTCGCATCGTGCGTGGCGCGCACCACGACCGGACCGCCGCGCTGCCAGCCGCCCTTCTGCACGAAGTAGTTCGCAATCGATGCGAACACATCGTCGAGGTTGGTAAACAGATCGCGCTTGCCATCGCCATCGCCATCGACCGCAAACTCGAGATAGCTCGACGGCATGAACTGGCCCCAGCCCATCGCACCGGCGTAGCTGCCGGTGAGCGTGGTGACATCGAAGCCTTCTGCCTTGCCGAGTGAGAACAGCATCGCGAGTTCGTTGCGGAAGAACGCCTCGCGTCGCGCCTCGCGATCGGCCTTCGCCGGATCGCCCGTGCGTGGATACGCAAAGCCGAGCGTGTACAGCGCATCGACCACGGGCAGCTTGCCGGTGTTCGCGCCGTAACTGGTTTCGACGCCGATGATCGACGTGATGATTTCAGCCGGCACGCCGTACTTCGCTTCGGCCTTCGCCAGACGGTCGCGATGCTGCGCTAGGAATGCCTGGCCGCCGGTGACGCGCACGGGAACGATCAGCAGCGGGCGGTAATCGCGCCACGGCTTCGCTTCGGCCGGGCGCGACATCGCCTTGATGATGCTTTCGCGCATCTGCGCGCGCGCCAACACCGATTCGATATAGGCCGGATCGACGCCGTACTTCGCCGCCGTGTCGCGCACGAACATCGCCTTCGCCTGCTCCAGCGGCATCGGCGGATACGGATCGGGCAGCGGGTTCGTGCCGGGCGGGCGCGTCGGCGCCACCACCGGTTTCGGTGCTTCAGGCACAGGCGGCACCGGTGGCGGAACCTGCGTTGCACACGCGCCAAGCGCAAGCACAAGCGTGCAGATGAGGAGGCGAACAGAAGGGCGTGTGCTCATCGCAGCGAGGTTAGCA
>CADCUA010000244.1 GCA_902805755.1 uncultured Lysobacter sp. | reverse complement strand
AAGACATCGCCGTTGACGATCTGCAGGCCGCTGTAGTCGCGCCAGGTTTCCGGAAACGCACAGCGGGCCGCGCAGTTCGAGTGGGATTACCGCCGTGCCCGCATCGGCAAGAACGTGGACAAGGGCGAGTGGGGCATGACGCCGCAGACGGTCAATGCCTACTACTCATCGGTAAAGAACGAGATCGTGTTCCCGGCGGCGATCCTGCAGCCACCGTTCTTCGATCCCGACGCGGACCCCGCGGTGAATTACGGCGCGATCGGCGGCGTTATCGGCCACGAGATCATCCACGGCTTCGACGACCAGGGCCGCAAATCCGACGGCGCAGGCGTGCTGCGCGACTGGTGGACGAAGGAAGACGCGGCGAAGTTCGAGGCGCAGGCCGCCAAGCTCGGCGCGCAGTACGAAGCCTATGACTTCCCCCAGCTGCCCGGCATGCGCATCAACCCGCGCGTTGCGATGGGCGAGAACATCGGCGACCTGGGCGGCATCACGATTGCCTTGGAAGCCTACCGTCGCTCGCTGGACGGCAAGAAGGCGCCGGTGCTGGATGGCTTCACCGGTGAGCAGCGACTGTTCATGGGCTGGGCGCAGGTCTGGCGCACGCTGTGGCGCGACGACGCATTGCGCCAGCAGCTGGTCAACGGTACGCACTCGCCCGGCCACATCCGCGCATTCGCGCCGCTGCGCAATGTCGACGCGTGGTACGACGCGTTCGCAGTGAAGAAGGGTGATGCATTGTGGGTCGCGCCCGAGGATCGCGTGCGCATCTGGTAACGCGTAGACGAGCCGGATAAAGAACGGAGGCAGCCGCAGGGCTGCCTCCGTTTTTCTTTCAGCGATGCCTGCTTCGTGGATCGATGTCCCGGACGGCAGGCGCTTCGTTTCGATCGTGCGCCTGTACGTGCGGGCGGTTACTGGATCGGCTGATCGAGCATCAACTGCCGCACAAAGCGCACCGGTGGCGCGCCGTACGACAGCACCTGGTCGTGGTATGCCTTCAGATTGAAGCGCTCGCCCAGCTTAGCCTCCGCCGCCTTGCGCGTATCGAAGTGCTCGGCCGAACCGACGAAGTACGTGGGCAGCTGCGCGCTCGTTAGCTGCGCGCGCACCCATTTACCCGCGGCCTCGCGCTCCTGCTGGAAGGTGTCGTGCGTCATCAGGTGCATGGCCTTCTCGCGGCTCCAGCCGTCGACATGCACGCCCTGGTCGAGGATCGCGTTCGCGATCGTGCGCAGGTAGAACTTCAGCTGCACGAGGCGGAACAGCGGGTCGTTGTCCATGTAGCCCGAATCGGCCATCACGTCCTCGGTGTAGACCGCCCAGCCTTCCGCGAACAAACCCGAACGAAGCACGCCGCGCAGGGTCGACGGATGGCGTGCGGAGTGCGCGCCTTCGAGGTAATGCCCCGGCATCGCCTCGTGGATGCTGAGCAGGTGGATCATGCGGTTGTTGTATTCGCGCAGGAACGAATCCGTCTGCGCCTTCGTCCAGTCGTCGGGAATGGGCGAGATCGCGTAGTAGGTGTCCAGCCCCTTGTCGAGCGGGCCCGGTGAGTCGGCGTACGCGACCGCAACGCCGCGCTGGAACTCGGGCATCAGGATGATCTTGACCGGATCATCCGGCACGGTGACGAGGTCCTTTTCGCGCACGAACGCGGTTGCCACGTCCAGCGCCTGCTTCGCCGCATCGACCACCTTTTCGCGCGACGGACGCTCGGCGTAGGCGAGTTCCAGCGCTGCTTCGATCGCTTTCTGGCGTTGCGCGTCAGTCGGGTTTTCCTGCGTGGCCGGTGCACCGCGTCGGCCTTTGAGCACCTGCCGGGCAATGCCGTACATCTCCGCGCGTACGCGCTGCAATTCGGTGTTCGCGCGCTGGCCGATCTCGGCGCGCGAGAGCGAGGACATCAGTGCGAACTGCAGCTTCTGGTCGTAAAGCTCGGCGCCGACGCGGAACTCGCCCTTCGCATTCGGCACCAGCGTCTTGTCCAGCCACGTCTGCTGCTCCGCAACCGCCTTGCGCAGGTTCGCTACCGCCGCGTCGAGGCGCGCGCGGTCGGCGCCGGCAAGCTGGCCGGCAAGCTGGTCATCGACCCGACCAATCCGCTGGACTTCTCCACCGGCGCGCCGCGCCTGGCGCTCGGCTTCTCGGATTCGGCCGGCGAGACGGTGCAGCGCCTGCTGCCGCAGTCCAAGGTGGTCAAGGCCTTCAACACCGTGGGTGCCGGCCTCATGGTCCGGCCGCAGCTGGCCGGTGGCCAGCCGGACATGTTCATCGCCGGCAACGACGAGGCGGCCAAGCGCGACGTGGCCCGGGTGCTGGAGGGTTTCGGCTGGCGCCGTCCCCTCGACCTGGGCGACATCGCCGCCAGCCGGCTGCTGGAGCCGATCGCCATGGCCTGGATCACCTACGGCGTGCGCAACAACCACTGGACGCACGCGTTCAGCGTGCTGGGCCAACCCGGCTAGAGCAGCTCGTTGCCCAGGTAGGCCACGTTGTCCTTGAGTTTGTGCCAGGCGCCGCGCTGGCGCCAGACGGCCAGCTGGATCTCTTCGGCGCGGGCGACGTAGTGCTCGAAGTTCGCGTCCAGCTCGTCGGCCAGGCGCGCGTCGAGCACGCCCAGCGTGATCTCGTCGTTGGTGTCGAAGCTGCGGTCGTCGAAGTTGCTCGAGCCGATCGCGCTCCAGACGCCGTCCACCGTCATCACCTTCTGGTGCAGCAGGGTGTGCGGGTACTCGAACAGCCGCACCCCGCATACGAGCAGCTTCTCGAAGTTGCGGTGGCCGGCGTGCTGCACCAGCGGGTTGTCCGAGCCGCTGGTCGAGGGCATCAGTACCCGCACGTCGACCCCACGCTTGACCGCCGCGCCGAAGGCGTCGATGGCCTCGGGCTCGGGGATGAAGTAGGGGTTCTGGATCCAGATGCGCTTGCGGGCCAGGCAGATGGCCGTGTGGTGCAGCACCTTCACGGCAGGTGCCGAGCGCTCGGGCTTGACGAAGGCGGCGTGGATGGTCACGTCGCCGGTGGAGCGCAGCGGCGGGAACACGTCGTCGCCCACCAGCAGCTCGCCGGTTTCGGCGCACCAGTTCTCGGCAAAGGCCGACTGCACGCTGTGCACGATGGGCCCGTGCAATTGCACGCTGAGGTCGGCGAAATGCTCGCCGTCCTCGGCATCGCCCAGCCATTCGTCGGTGATGCAGTGCCCGCCGACGAAGGCTTCCTGCCCGTCGATCACCACCATCTTGCGGTGGTCGCGGTCGTTGAGCACGCCCAGGTTGCGCCACGAGCGCTTGTGGAAGAACACCAGGTGGCAGCCCGCGGCCTTGAGCTGCTCGCGCACCGCCTTTCCGATCTTGCGTGAGCCGGTCGCGTCCAGCACCACACGCACCTTGACGCCTGCGCGGGCGCGTTCGCACAGGGCGTCTGCCACGCGCTGGCCCAGGCTGCCTTCCTCCCACAGGAAGGTCTCGAAGTGCAGCGTGCGGCGTGCCGTGGCCATGCGTTCGAGCAGTACGTCGTAGAAGGCGCCGTTGCGGTGCAGCGCCACCGCGTTGCCCGGCATCACCG
>CADCUA010000243.1 GCA_902805755.1 uncultured Lysobacter sp. | reverse complement strand
CTATATCGTTACCGCAAACTGTAAATCGTTCGATGCGAAGCTCGCGTCAAAGATCGCAGCTGCCGGCGGCAAGGTGACGGCGCGCCTGCCCCAGATCGGTGTAGCGGTCGTCGAATCGAGCGACACGTCGTTCGTCGCGCGCGCAGAGCGCGTGCCGGGCGTGTTCTCGGTTGCTCGCGACGTCGTGCTTCAGTTCGACGTGCCGACGAAGACCGCGGAGTTTTCGGAGAACTATGCGAATCCGCCGAACTCCGGCGACGACGACCTCCGTTTCGACCTGCAGTGGGGCCATGCGGCAATCGATGCAGCCGGCGCCTGGAACAAGGGCTACAAGGGCGCGGGCGCCAGGGTCGCGGTTCTCGACTCGGGCATTGCATGCGAACACCCGGACATCAAGTCGAACCTGCTTCTCGCCGATTCCGCTTCGTTCGTTGATGGCGAAGGCGTCTGCATCACCACGCCGGGCTTCAATCATGGCTCGCACGTGGCGGGAACGATCGCGTCCCCCGATAACAGCATCGGCACGATCGGCGTGGCGCCGGACGCGAAGCTGATTGCGGTCAAGGTGCTGTCGGAGAGCACCGGCAGCGGCAGCTTCGCCGGCATCATCCAGGGCATGGTGTACGCGGCCGACCGTGGCGCCGACGTCATCAACATGAGCCTGGGCGTGCGTGGCGGCTTGCCGGTCAACGGCCAGGGCGCGAACGACATCCGCGAACTCGTCAACGCAACGGCGCGCGCCGCGCGCTACGCCGCCAGCCAGAACGCGCTGGTCGTCGTCTCCGCCGGTAACGACGGACGTGACCTCGACAAGGACAGCAGCACGCAGGTGTGCGATTCGACCGGCGCATGCTTCAACGCGAACCTGCGCGCATTCCCGGGTGAGCTGCCGTCCGTCCTGACGATCTCCGCGACCGCGCCGATCGGCTGGGCGAAGGACTTCAGCGGCAGCCTCGACTACCTCGCCAGCTACTCGAACTATGGCCAGTCCGCAATCGACTTTGCAGCACCGGGCGGCGACAGCTCGTATCCGGGCAATGAAGACTGCACCGTGGCCGGCCTGCTGCGTCCGTGCTGGGTGTTCGACCTTGTGTTCAGCGTCGGCGGGTACCGCGCCGACGGTACGCCGCAGTACAACTGGGTCGCGGGCACGAGCATGGCCGCACCGCACGTCTCCGGCGTAGCCGCGCTGATCATCGGCAAGAACGGCGGCGAGATGAGCCCGGCCGCGGTCGAGCGCGTGCTTCGCCAGTCGTCGGATGACCTTGGCAAGACGGGCAACGACAGCTACTACGGCGGCGGTCGCGTCAACGCGTCGCGCGCTGTTTCCAACTGACGGGAACCACGCGCAACCCGGTTGCGCGTGGCACCGGTTACGAAAAGCCGCCCTTCGGGGCGGTTTTTTTGGGCGCGATCCGGGCGATGACGTTCTTTGGCTGCATCGTTCGCCCCTAAGCGTGCACCTTCCGACGCTACAGCGGTCCTGGGCAATTCCGAGCCGGAACGTTCTGCGCGCCTCCGGCATCGACCCGATCAGGTGCTGCGGGTCGCTGGGCCCGCCCCCGGTGCAAGTGACCGGGGCGGGTCATCGATGATCCGTCATCGCCCCGACGTACCGATCGGTGCCGGCGGACGCGACGCACGCACCTGCTGCACCGCGATCGCCAGCGCATCCAGCATGACCGGCTTGTTCAGATGCGCAGCGAAGCCTGCTTCCTCGGAACGTTTGACGTCGTTATCCCGTCCGAAACCGGAAACCGCGACCAGGGGAATATCGGCCAGTGCCGCGTCGGCCTTGATACGGCGTGCCAGCTCGTAGCCGTCCATGCCGGGCATGCCCAGATCGGACAGCACCACGTCCACCGGCTGCTGCGCGAGCAGTTCCAGTGCCTCCGCGCCGCCGTACGCCCTGAACACTTCGGCGCCGTCCAGTGCGAGCAGCTGCGCCAGCGTGTCCACGCCCTCGCGCGTGTCGTCGACGATCAGCAGGCGAACGCCTTCCCATACATCACTCAAGGTGTCGCCCGCTTCGTTGACGGGCGGCAGTCGCTCGGGCATCACGCGCGGCAGCCAGACGGTGAACGTGGAGCCCCGCCCGAGGCCTTCCGATGCCGCCTCGATACGACCGCCATGCAACACGACGATCTCGCGTACGACTGCCAGACCGACGCCGAGGCCGGCCTTGCCGGTCAGGGCACGGCCGGGTGCCTGGTTGAACAGTTCAAAGATGCGCGGGAGGAAGGCCGGATCGATGCCGCGCCCGCTGTCCTGCACGATGAACCGGCAGAAGCGGTCGTCGGTCTGCACGGCGACACGTACTCGCCCGCCGTCCGGGGTGAACTTGATCGCGTTGCCCAGCAGGTTCCAGATGATCTGCTCCACGCGCGTGACGTCGGCCTGCACGATGGCCGCGTGCTCGTCGCAATCCCAGACGATGTCGAGCGCGGCGCTCGATGCGTCGGCCTGCGCAACCTCGACGATGTTCTCCACCAGCCCGCACAGGTCCACAGGCGCCAGGTTCAACTGGAGCTTGCCGGTGCGGATGCGCGACATGTCCAGCAGGTCTTCGATGATCTTCGACTGCCCGCGCACGGCGCGGCGGATCGTCTCCACCGCCTGACGCACCGCCGGTGCCTTGCGCACGTCCGGCAGACGCGCCAGCAGCTCGGTGTTGACGCTGATCAGGTTGAGCGGGTTCTTCAGCTCGTGCGACATCACGGCAAGGAAATCATCCTTGAGCGCGCTCTCGGCTTCCGCGCGTGCGCGGCGATCGATCGCGCTGCTCAGCTGCGTCTGCGCGCGCTCGCTTTCGGCGACCTGGCGCGAGGCGTCCGACACGATCAGCACGAAGCCGCTGAAACTTTCCGTGCGCATCGGCGTGAGCATGCCGCTGCAGAACAGGCGGCCGCCGTCCTTGCGCACGCACCAGTGTTCGCTTTCCGAATGCCCGTGCTGGCGGGCCACGTCGGTCTCGCCTTGCAGCCAGTCCAGCTCGCCGGGCGCCGTCGGGCTCAGCATGCTGATGGAGCGGCCCACGGCCTCGTCCGCGCGATAGCCGAACATATGCTCCGCGCCGGAGTTCCACGCGCTGATGCAGTGCGCGTCGTCGAACACGACGATCGCATGGCTCGTGGCGGTCACTGCAGCACGGCGAATCTGCTCCTGCACCTGGTCGACCTGCTCCTGGGCCGTGCGCAGGCGCGTGATGTCCACGAGCGTCAGCACCGCACCATCGATGACGTTCTCCTGAGTGCGGTACGGCAGCACGCGCGCGGCATACAGCCGGCCGTCCACGCTGCGCACCTCGCGCTCCACCGGCCGCAATGCCTCGAATGCCGCGGTCGCATCGCTGGCCAGCTCGGGATAATCGAGCCGGTGCGTGATATCGAGCAGGCAGCGCCCCACGTCGGCGGGAATGATGTTGAAGAGGTCTTCCGAACGGGGCGTGAAGCGGCGGATGCGCAGGCCGGCATCGACGAAGAGGGTCGCGATCTCGGTCGAGGCGATGAAATTCTGCAGGTCGTCGTTGACCTTCGCCGTTTCGTCGACCTTCGTCTTCAGCTCGTAATTGACGGTGGTCAGCTCCTCG
>CADCUA010000242.1 GCA_902805755.1 uncultured Lysobacter sp. | reverse complement strand
CAAGCTCACTGCCGCACTTGAAGGATCTTCCTGCAAGATCTCAGTGGATCGAGTGCACGACGGCGTCATCCTCATCAGCATAGATGGGCATGACGTGGGCGAGTTCGGGAACGCACCAATGAGGTTGGTCGACGCGCTCATGCCTGATGCGGGCACCGCCAAGTTGTTTATCGACGCGCGCCAGGCACTTGGGGTAACGGTTGGCGTCAGCAGCGCGTGGGCGAACTGGTTAGCCCGCAGCTGCCATCGATTTAGCCACGTGCACATGTTGACCTCATCACGCCAGGTCGGGGTCAGTGCCGGGTTCGTGCGTCGGTTCACCGAGTTGCAAGGCCAAATGTATCTGTACACCGATGCTTCGGCATTTGAACGGCTTCTAGTTCAAGCCGCCGCATAACCGGTCCTTCCGGCGTGCGAGTTGTCCGCTATGAACGGCGGTTTCATACGATCGATGCAACACATCGTCAGCTGCCCATGCAGCCGGCGCGATGCCTGTTGAACGCGCTCCGGTCACTGTTGAACGGGCAGCGCCGGCTGTTGAGCAGGCAGGCGTGCAGTGTCGGCCCTGCTCCGGAAGGGCTCGAGCCGCCTCGCGAATGTGTTGAACAGGCTCCGGAGGATGTCGAACAGGCAGCGATGCCTGTTCAACACGCATGGGTGCAGGTCCGGCATTGCAGGCGTGGCTGTTCAACAGCCTCCGGTGCACGTTGAACGCGCTCGCCTGGCGGTTGAACAGGCACGGGAAGGCGTTGAACGTGCACGCGTCCATGTTCGCAAGCACGCGCCGGTGTACGCACGGGCAGCCAGGCGGCACGCACGCCTTCGCGAGCGCCGTTGCCGTGCGGCGCAGCGCGCGCGTGCCTCTGGATTTGAGCGTCCGCACACACCGGAACCATCGCCGGGACCGCCTGCTCACCCCGCTGTTCGAACTGTCCGACGAACGGTCTCATGTAGTTTTGAGAATCTCAGTCTGGGCGACACCTGCAGCGCCTAATAGCGGCACGGGCCAGCACTGACGCCGGCCCGGAGGCAAGTCAACGCAGACAAGGAGAACGGGGATGGGACAGAACCTGGCAAGCGTGCATTTCGAAGGGGCGCAGTGGGCGGAACTGGATACGGCGATCGCGCAGGTGGAGCGGCTGTGGGAGCCGATGCTGGTGGTGCTCGGACTGGCCGGCCGGCGCAGCGCGGTGAAGATGGGCGACGGCTCGGAAGCGTTCTGCCGCGCCGCGTACCGCGTGATGCTGGAGAACATCGACGTGCTGCCGCGCACGCTGGACGTGGCTGAAATGGGCCGCGACCTTGCGACCCACGATGCGCTCGCATTGCGCCATACGCGCATGAGCCGGCTCATGGAAAAGCTGCTCGATACCGACATCGCGCTGGGCAGCGATGCAATGACCGCCGCACTGCAGGGCTACGCGCAGCTGAAGCTGGGCGCGCAGGTCGACGGCCTCGACGGGCTGCGGCGTGACCTCGGCAAGCGCTTCGAGAAGACCGCGCGCAAGAAGCCCGACGCGGTGCCCGCGGCGACCTGAGGCCGCGACGCGTTGAACCGGTGACGTCGAGCCACCGACGTTGAAGCAGTGATACCGGGGCCCCGCATGCCGGGGCCCCTTTCCCGACGATGGCATCGATCGCGCGCGGCTGGCGCTGCGTGGCAACGCCGTCGCCTGCAGGACGCACGGGGGCGAGGCATGAAACGGCTGGCGGTGTTCTGCGATGGCACCTGGAACCGCGCTGACCAGGCGCACGAAGGCGCGCCCTGCCCCAGCAACGTGCTCAAGCTCGCGGCCCGCGTGCTGCCGCGCGATGGCCTGATCGCGCAGGTCACCTGTTACGACCATGGCGTGGGCACCGGCAACTCGCTGGACCGGCTCACCGGCGGCGCGTTCGGCCACGGGCTGGCGGACAACCTGTTCGAGGCGTACCGCTTTTTGGTGCTCAACTACGAGCCGGGCGATGCGCTGTATCTGTTCGGTTTCAGCCGCGGCGCGTACACGGTGCGCAGCCTGGCCGGGCTGATCCGCTGCTGCGGCATCCTCGACCGCGCGCACGCGCACCGCTATCGCGAGGCGATCGCGCTGTACACCGGCGAACATGCGCCGGACGACGACGCACCGACGCGCTTTCGCGCGCAAAGCTGCATCACGCGCGACGCACGCATCCCGATCCGCATGATCGGCGTGTGGGACACCGTCGGCGCACTGGGCATTCCACTGCATGGCCTGCGTTCGCTCACGGGCCGGAAGTACCGCTTCCACGACGTGCGCCTGAGCCGCAGCGTCGAGCGCGCTTACCAGGCGCTTGCGATCGACGAACGCCGCGCGCCGCTTGCACCCACGCTGTGGGCCGCGCCCGCACGCGACGGGCAGCGCATCGAGCAGGTCTGGTTTGCCGGTGTGCACAGCGACATCGGTGGCGGCTATGCACCCGGCGAATGGGGCCTGTCCGACCTCGCGCTGGAATGGATGCAGGGCAAGGCGATCGACGCGGGGCTCGCGATCGACACCTCACCTGCGCATGCATGGGCGCCGCACGGCGATGCACTCGCGCCGCTGCATGACTCGCGCACCGGCCTGTATCGCCTCGTGCCCTCGGCCCGGCGCGTGATCGGCCGTCCGGCCGGTGACACCACACCTGCGCGCGAGCACGACACGACGCTGGATGCCACGCAGTCGCTGCACCCCTCGGTGCTCACGCGCTGGGACAACGACCCGGGCTACCGGCCCGAAAACCTGCGTCGCTACTTCGCACTCATCGGCGATGCACGCGGCCACACGCCGCGGCTGCAGCCGGCCTGACCGATCCGACCGCACGCACCGATACGCGCGGCCAACCGCTACGGCGGCACAGCCAATCTTCTTTCCCGTAAAGACGCACAGCCATGAACTACCCGCACCGCCCCGTCCGCATCGGCGAGCGCGACGCCGCACTCGTGCGCGCGCTCAAGCACCGGCTCAACGAGGCGCTGGGCTTGCACGGCGCAGCAGCACTCGACATCGGTGACCCGGCGTTCGGCCCGCGCATGCGCAATGCGGTGCGCTTGTTCCAGGAGCGGCACGTGGATACGCAGGGCCGGCCGCTGGTGCAGGACGGCAACGTCGGCGTGCTGACGTGGGCGGCGCTGTTCGGCGCGGCAAGCGTGGCGCCACGAACCCCATCGATGCCACCGCTGCTCGCGCGTGCTGTGCAGATTGCAGGCGTCGCCGCCGACCGGGGCGTGCGCGAAATGCCGCGCAACTCCAACCGCGGCCCCGAGGTCGACGAGTACCTGCGCCGCACCGGCACCCCGCCCGGCCATGCGTGGTGCTGCGCGTTCGTCTACTGGTGCATGGACGAGGCCGCGAGCGCGCTCGGCATCGACAACCCGATGGTGCGCACCGCCGGCTGCCTGAAGCACTGGCAGCGCGCCGAAGCGCACGGCGCGACGCGTTTACTTGCGAGGGATGCACGGCGCGATGTATCGCTTGTGCAGCCCGGCATGATGTTCATCATCGACCATCGCAAAGGCCTGGGACACACGGGCCTTATCGAACGCGTTGAAGCTGGCCTGCTGCATACGATCGAGGGCAACACCGATGCAAGCCGCACGCGCGAGGGCGGCGGGGTGTATCGGCTGGTGCGCAAGGTGGGCGAGATCAATCGCGGTTTCATCGCGTACCGGGCGCGCGCTGCGCTTGGCAGCCTGTGCGTGAGTGACGGAGCCAGGGGTGTTGACCGGCTCCAGGCCGCACCGATGCAGTGCCTCCCGCAAACCTGACGCGCCTGCACGTTCTCATCTTCTCCACGACGCGATTGCTACATCCGGATATGGCGCGCCATTGCGCTGCGTTCAAGGAGATCGACATGCCGCGTGGTGACAAGTCGTCCTATACGGGCAAGCAGAGGCGCAAGGCCGAGCACATCGAAGACAGCGAGCTCGCCCGCGGGCGCTCCGAGGAGTCCGCCGAGCGCATTGCATGGGCCACGGTGAACAAGCAGGACGGCGGCGCGAAGGGCGGCGGCCGCAAGACGGCCAAGAAGGCCGCCGCCAAGAAAGCTGCGAAGAAGACCGCAAAGAAGGCGACGAAGAAAACAGCGAAGAAGACGGGCGCACGCAAGAGCGCTGCGAAGAAGTCGACCGCCACGAAGAAGACAGCAACAAAGAAGACTGCAAAGAAGACTGCACGCAAGTCGACCGCGAAGAAGGCGGCGAGCAAGTCGACCGCACGCAAGTCGACTGCAAAGAAGGCGACGCGGAAGTCCGCGGCGAAAAAGGCATCGGGCAGGACTGGCGCGCGTAAAGCCGCGGCGAAAAAGGCGGCAAGCAAGACCGGGGCACGCAAGAGCGCGGCGCGGAAGACCAGTGCCCGCAAGTCGACGGCGAAGAAGGCGACGGGCAGCCGCGGCCGCTGAAAGGCCCTGAGGACACGGCGCTGCCCGCACTCGGCAGCGTATGTGGTTCCGAGGCGCGCGCATCGGCAGCGGTCCAAGGGACGAACGGGGCAAGCCGCGTTTCTGCGGCCTGCCCATGAGATAACGGCGCTCCGCCCCACGACTTCCGGGCCATGCGAGGCATGCGTCGCGGCCACAGTATGGCGGCTTTGCTACCGCAGGATCATCGGATGACCCGTCCGCTATGGGAACCACGCGAGCGTCTGTCCGATGTCACGCTCATGCTGCTGCGCGTGGTGACCGGCGCGTTTCTTGTCTACAGCACGCAGGACAACGTGTTCAGTGCCGAGCGCATGCAGGAGTTCGTGAAGTTCCTCGCGCAACACGGGTTCGCGTGGCCGCAGTGGATGGCGCCGCTGTCGGTGTACGCGCAGTTCGTCGGTGGCGTGCTGCTGGTGCTCGGTCTGTTCACGCGATGGGCCGGGGCCGTCATCGCGTTCAATTTTGGCGTTGCCGTGGTGATGGTGCACTGGGCGCAGGACTTCCGCGGCTGGTGGCCGGCGCTGGTCCTGGTGCTGCTGGCCCTGCACTTCGCTGCAGCCGGCGGCGGCGCGCATGGCCTGGACGCGTGGATGCACGCACGTCGCCACGGGCGGAAATAGCGCTTACGAAAGTGGACACTTAACTGCCTGCACACTTTTTGGCAGCCCTATCAAGTCGCCGCCCGGTGCACTTCAGCGACAGGCATTGGCCACGTAACGGTTCCAGGAGCTGACGCTTTCGTACGGACGATCAAGACCGGTTTGTTGTTCCCAGCGGTCCCGCCCGGCCTTCGTCGCTTCGCATCGGCTCGGCTTTCTCATTGCGATCTTGCTGAACGACGCGTACGGATCAACTGCAGGATCCGATGACGGCACCGCTGGACGTTGCTTGCAAAATGTCGGATGAGCCGCGTTGCGCCTCGCAAACCAGCACTGCGCGCTCGGTTGCCGGCGTGCATCGAAGCTCAGCGCGCCGCCGTCGGTACCGCACAGGACGTCCGGATCTCGCGATTCACCACAGGCCAGCTCTGCACCCACTGCGTGCCCGCGCGCTCCGCCAATTCCTTCAACCGCGCGCACGGCGCTGCGCCCGCCTCGCAGACGTAGCTCGTGACCCACAGCGCCTGCACGCCGTCATGGACGCGGCGTTTACGAATGACCGCCGGGTGCATTCCGGACTCGGGCAGCATCACGCGGTACAGCTCCTGCACATGCAGTCGCTCCACGTGGTAGCGCTCTTCCGCGCCCATCGTGGGCCGGTACGTGGCCCAGGCCGGGAGGCCGCGGACGATCTGCTCGACCGTGCCCACGAGCGGCTGCGAGTCGCCGATGTACTGTGGCACCTGGTCGTCCTTCGCGGGCACGGACGCGGACGCCGACATCGAGTCGCACCACGAGGCCTGCACGGCGACCGGGTCGTCCCACAGCCGGTCGTCGCGATCTTCTATCTGGAACTGCACCGGCATCAGCCCTTCGATCAGGCCGTCCGGGCCGGCGGTGGCGCCAGCGACCTCGGTCACGCGCCATTGCCGCACCGCCTGCAGCGCCGCCGCGTCCAACTCGGCGATGCGCGACGACTTGGCAACCGAAACCGTCTTGACGACACCGCAGGTGTCCAGGGCGGCCCGCAGGATCACCGTGCCCTGGACGCCTTTTTTCACCAGCGCCTTCGGATACACGGGCGGCACGTTCGGCGCGGCAGTCGGTGGACATCCGTTCTCACCGGGCTTCGTGAGCTGCACGGCCGGCGCGATGGCGGCACCGGGCACGGCGCTTTCGGCCTGCGCGGCCCCGCCGGCCCGGGCGGAATGTACCCCTGTCACCGACCCGGCCAGTACCGCGGCCAGCGCCCATGCTGCGTTCGTCATGTCGATTGCTCCCCTGTGGCCGGCAGGCTAGAGCGAACGGACGGTGCTGGCTATGAGCGGCTACGTGAAACGTGCCCGGTGCCCGAAGCACGGGACGCTGCAGGCTGCGGTTGTTTGCCGGGATGTCAGCAGTTGCGATCCGGCTTGACTGCCCCGGTGGCCTTCGGTGAGACGAACCCGACCGCTGTTCCTGCAATTGGCAACGATCGCGTCCCTGACCAACGGCACCCTCGACGCCATGGAGCGACGCGCTACGCTCGTCCGAACTTCCGCCGGGCGATTGCGATGAACGTGCTGCGCCGTGCTTGTGCATTCCGCCGCGGTGCGCTGCTCGCCCCGCTGCTCGGCCTCGCATTCACGAGCGCGGTTGCGCATGCGGCCCCTCCCGCCGACGCACCGCTCGTGGATCACCACCAGCACCTGCTCAGCCCGCAGGGCGCAGCGGTGCTCAACAGGCCCGAACTGGCCACGAACGTGCCTGCCGGCGTGGCTGCCGTACTCCGCGCGCAGGAGGGCGCATGGAACGATGCGGCGAAACTCGCGCCGTTGTTCAGCGAGGCGGCGGTGGTGCTCGACAGCAACGAGTCGGAGTGGATCGAAGGCCGCGACCTGATCGCGCAGCACCTGTCCAAGCGCTTCGCACGGCCGTACACGGTCCTGCCGCTGGCCTGGCGCGGCGACGAGCGTGTCGGGCATCTTGCCGCGCTGTATTCGCGTGGCGAAGGCAGCGAACGGCGCAACGTCGGCTCGGTCGCGATGCGCTTCGTGCGCGAGGGCGATGCCTGGCGCGTGGCAATGGAATACCCGGTATTCCCCGGCCCGGCGATCGAATCGCCACTGGATGCGCAGCGCCTGGTCGCGCTGCTCGATGCGGCCGGCATGCAGCGCGCGGTCGTGCTGTCTGTCGCTTACTGGTTCCAGTCACCGATGTTCGAGGTCGACGATCCCGTGCGCCGTGCGCGTGAGGAAAACGCCTGGACCGCCGAGCAGGCGGCGCGCTATCCGGACCGGCTGGTTGCATTCTGCAGCCTCAATCCGATCAGCAACGCGGCGCTCGAGCTGTTGCGCGAGTGCGCGCGGGACGGCCGTTTCAAGGGACTGAAGCTGCACTTCGCGAACGCGCGCATTAACCTGCTCAACGCCGATCACCTGCGCCGCGTGCGCGAGGTGTTTGCCGCCGCGAATGACGCGGGACTTGCGATCACCGTGCACGCGCGCGGCGAAGGCGAGTACGACGCGCGCCATGCACGCGCGCTGATCGAGCGGGTACTGCCTGCCGCGCCCGACATCACCGTGCAGATGGCCCATCTCTGGGGCGGCGCCGCGTTCGCACCCGAGGCCTTGCAGGTGTATGCCGAGGCCGTGGCCGCGAAGCATCCGGCGACGCGTAGGTTGATCTTCGATGCAAGCGATGCCGCATTCGCCGCAGGCTCCACCGAGACGGCCGCGCTGCTCGTGCAGCGCATGCGGCAGATCGGCCTGGACCGCATTGTCTACGGATCCGATGGCGCATTCGACGGTCACCCCGACCCACAGGCGTCATGGCAGATGTTCCGCAAGCAGCTGCCATTTACCGATGCGGAGTTCGAGCGGATTGCCCGGAACATCGCGCCTTACCTTGCCGATCCGGGTATGCGCGGCAGCACCGACTGATAGCGGCGAAAGGGTGCGACCTGTTACCCGGTGGAAAACACAACCCGGCGTTTTCAGCGGATCGCTTTCCGCCTCGTGGATGCCGCGCCGCACGCGTGACCGCGCTCAACCGACACGTGGATCTGGACCCGTTACGTCCACCGAATGAAAACGTCCGGTTGCGTGGTTCGAACAACCGATCCTGACGCCGTTATCGAAGCCCGTGCCGATCAGCGGCTCTTGTCAGCTGCCGGTGCACGCCCCGCATGCGCATCGACCGGGCCATCGAACGCAATGAACAGCACGCACGGCTCGGCACTTTCGCAGACGGCCGAATGCGGCGCGCGTGCGGCGCCGCGCGCGTACTGGCCAGGCATCAGTCGCATCGGCGCCTGGCCCTCGAACGCCACGCGCATGCGCCCGCTGACGAGCACCATGCGTTCTGCGCTGCTATGCCAGTGCAAGGGAATGGTCGCGTTGCCAGGAACCCGGAAGAACACATCCGCGTCGCGACCCGCCGGGTTGCCGCCCAGCACCGCGATGCCGCATCCCTTGGACATGAAATCCGGGCACGGGTTCCACGTCAGGGCGGGATCGGTAAACGCGCGGCCGACGGCGGGGTCGGCGGCGATGGCGGATCCGGTCGTGACAGAGACGATTGCAATGGCAAGCACGGCGCATCGGCGAAAGGCGTTCATGTCATCTCCTGCCGTGGTGCCGGCACAGGCCGGCGGCAAAGCCATCATGCGCGCGTGAGCCATGCATCGTGGACCGCCCATCGGCGCGCACGGATTGTTGCGTTCTGTAGCCCGACGACAGGATTCGGAATCCGCGCCCCCGCCCGGCCGATTCCGGCCGAGGTTGCTGCACGCATTTACCCTCCTGCGCGCTCTTTACGCCAATCAATGAAAGCGATTCGGCTGCGCTGTTCTTATCGTCCGCCGGCCTTGTCACTGTCGCTGTCTCCAGCGCACCGCATGGCTCCAGCGTTCAAATTTGTATCCCCTGCCATTCGGGCCGCCATGCGATCGCACGCGCATAGTGGCGACCGTGCGGGCCCCGGTTCCCGGCACCGAACGCCGACGACAGTTCGCTGCGCTTGATGTCGGTGGCGATCGAGTAGTGACATGGAGCGACGATCCCTCCGAGGCTGG
>CADCUA010000241.1 GCA_902805755.1 uncultured Lysobacter sp. | reverse complement strand
CTGCGCACCGGCAGGAACTGACGGGTGGTATCCGCACCCATGCATGCCGGTCGGAGCACCCGTGAGTTACTTCGCGCGCATGAGCCGTTCGAACTTGTCCTCGCGAAAGTCTTCGCGCGCAGGGCCCTCGGTCTGCAGCGAGACGACGAGGCGGTACTCGCCCTCCACGGGGGCTCCGTCCAGTTGCTGCGGCACGAAGGACCACAGCCTGAACGTCTCCGCAGCCCACCGCCGCGCGGATTCCGGCAGGCCAGGCAACGCCTCGACGTCGGTGGAGCTGCACTTCCCGGCCGTGGAGACCTGACACACGGCAGTCACCGAGCCCGACCAGTCCGCAACCCGTGCGATATCGGTCGGAAAGCTGGCGAATGATCGCTTGAGCGGTCGTGGAGCCATTTCCAGTCCGACGACCCGGACGCTGCCACCGTTTTTCCCGGGCGTCACCTCGAACGCCATGCCAACGCCCGTTCTGAAGCTGACCGCTTTACCGGACACGCTGCGGGGCTCGATGCGCGCTTTTTGCAGCCGCGCCTTCACCTGGTCGGCAAATGCCGAGGGAAGCTCGTTCTCGTCAGCGACCTGGAATTCGGCGACCTGCCCCGACGGGTCGAAGAGCACGTCCGACCACACTTCGACAACGTACGGACTGCTTTTGGCCTTTGCGCAGAGCGGACTGGCCGCCAGCATCAATGCGCACGTAACGATTACCGCGTGCTGCTTCCACTGCATATAGAACTCCGTTGATCGGTAACGACGTGTGCTGCACGCTCACGAGCGGCAGGTCCCCCGACCTATGGTCGAGCTCGGGCCGCGGCCGGTCAACAGAAAAGAACTGTGCCCGCCGCGCCGCCGTGACGCGTCGCACCGGGACTGGGTGCCGCATGCATGTGGAATGGTGGTTTGCAGTCGTGTCGCACTCGCTTATACGAGCCGGCCGCACGGTCCGACGCGTGGCGCGGGCCGCGAAGGCGCGGCGAGCAAGGCGCCCCTTACCCCCGGAACGTCCGCAGATGCATGCTCGTCTCCGTCGCGCTGATGCCGGGAATACCGCGGATGCGTTCGAGCGTGCGCGACAGCGCATCGAGGTCGGCGACGCGCAGTTCTGCAAGCAGGTCCCAGCGGCCGTTCGTGTCGTGCAACGCGGCGACGCCGGGTTCACCGAGCAACGCGCGCACGACCGCGTGCTGGTTGCCTTCCACCGCGATGCCGGTCCACGCGCGGATCTCGTCGGGCGCGGCGTCAGGCCGCAGTCGCACGGTGTAGCCGGTGATCACGCCATCGCGTTCAAGCCGCGCCATGCGGTTGGTGATGGTGCCGCGCGAGACGCCGAGCGCCTGCGCGAGATCGGCGACCGAGGCGCGTGCGTCGTCACGCAGCCTGGCGATCAGTCGGTGGTCGAGCTCATCCATTGTGCACTTCGCCAATCAAAGCTGCCAGATCGCCAGCATTGTGGCGGATCCTGTGCATTGCTGCCGTTTCGCGCTGACGCGCCCGTCCGGACAATGGGCCGCTGACTGGACCTTACACCTCAAGGAGTCGTCCCATGACCACGCTGCTTACCACCGTTGACGTTGCCAAGATCGTCGCCGTACACGGCCTGCCCGAGATGCACCGCCGCCTCGTTGCGTACCTGGAAGCCGACTTCCGCCGCTGGCCCGAGTTCGACAAGACCGCGCGCACCGCCGCGCATTCGCCGGTCGGCGTGATCGAGCTGATGCCGGTCGCGAACGCGAGCGAATACAGCTTCAAGTTCGTCAACGGCCACCCGGGCAACACGAAGCACGGGCTGTCGACGGTGATGGCGTTCGGCGCGCTTGCCGATGTCGAGACCGGCCTGCCGACGTTGCTCAGCGAACTGACCATCACCACCGCGATCCGCACCGCTGCGACCTCGGTCATGGCCGCGAAGCTGCTTGCACGCAAGAACAGCAAGGTCATGGCGCTGATCGGCAACGGCGCGCAGAGCGAGTTCCAGGCGCTTGCGTTCCACCACCTGCTCGGGATCGAGGAAGTGCGTCTGTTCGATGTCGATGCCGCTGCCACGGACAAGCTCGCCGTGAATCTCGCCGCTGCCGCGCCGGCGCTGCGTGTCAGGTTCTGCGCAAGCACGCGCGACGCCGTGCGCGGCGCCGACATCGTCACCACCGTCACCGCCGACAAGGCGAATGCAGTCATCGTCGATGCCGACATGCTCGAGCCCGGCATGCACGTCAACGCGGTCGGCGGCGACTGTCCCGGCAAGACCGAGCTCGCCGCGCAGGTGCTGGAATGCGCGAAGGTCTACGTGGAATTCGAACCGCAGAGCCGCATCGAGGGCGAGCTGCAGCAGATGCCCGCCGACTTCGCGGTGACCGAGCTGTGGCGCGTGCTGACGCGTGAGGCCGAAGGCCGCACGTCGGATACGGAGATCACCGTGTTCGACTCGGTCGGCTTCGCGCTGGAGGATTATTCCGCGTTGCGCCTGCTGCGCGACTGCGCCGCGGAACTGCGCCTGGGCCGCAGCATCGACCTCGTGCCGCGCATGGACGATCCGAAGGATCTGTTCGGGCATCTGATGGGAACGGCCGCGGCGCGCAAGGCCGCGTAAGCGGCAGGGTGGTTGCCCCGGTTCGTGCGCCTCGCCAGGTCGCGCACGAACCGGCCCGCTCAATGCGAGCCGCTGCACGATGCGCAGTGAAACAGGTGCGTACGCTGCATGCGGCACACTTCGTCGATGATCGACGCGAATCAGCACCTGTTTCCAGGCTCGTCCACGATGGCCGAACGCCACCGTGGGCTCGATTGGGCCTCGACCCCGCTGGGCGATCCGGCCGGTTGGGATCCCACGCTCAGGACGCTGGCGCCGGTCATGCTGGCATCGGCCCAGCCGATGCTGCTGGTCTGGGGCAGTGAGCGCACGCTGCTCTACAACGACGCGTACGCGGATATCCTCGGGCAGAAGCACCCGGATGCGCTGGGCCGGGATTTCCTCGAGGTCTGGCACGAGATCCGCGCGGACCTCGAGGGCATCGTCGCAGCGGGCTATCGCGGCGAGCCCGTGCAGATGGACGACATCACGCTCTGGATGGAGCGCAGCGGTTACCGCGAGGAGACACACTTCTCGTTCTTCTATTCCTCGCTGCGCGACGCCTCGGGCGCGATCGCAGGCTTCCTGTGCGCCTGCACGGAGATCACCGCGCAGGTGTTCGCGGAGCGGCGGCTGGCGCAGAGCGAAGCGCGCCATCGTGGCGTGCTGTCAAACATGGAAGAGGCGTTCGTCCTGTTCGACGCCGAGTTCAACTTTCTTGAAGTCAACGACGCGACCACACGCATGGTCGGGCTCGCTCGCGACCAGATGCTCGGCCGCAACCACTGGGACATATTTCCCGGCACGTACGAAGCGGCTGTCGGCGAGATGTATCGCAGGGTTCTCGCTGAAGGTCGGCCGGGCTCGCTCGAAAACCTGCATGAATTCCCCGACGGCCGCAGGTGCTGGTTCGACGTACGCGCATTTCCGGTCGATGGTGGCGTGGCTGCGTTTTTTCGCGACGTGACCGAAGAGCGCAAGCGCGACGAGGAAGCCGCGCTTGCATCCGAGCGCGTGCAACTGGCACTGGACGCCGGCGCTAT
>CADCUA010000240.1 GCA_902805755.1 uncultured Lysobacter sp. | reverse complement strand
TGTGCCAGCGCGGATCGATGCCGTCGGACGCGGCATTCTTCATCGAATGCGCGCTTGAGCGAAGGCGGACCGTTCAGATGGTCGTGGTACTGTCAGGTCCCATTCCTGCTGTGCGCTTTATCACTATGTCGAGCACCGCCACCCCCCTGATCACGGCGCTCCAGCAGGAGCAGTCCGGCATTCTCGCCGCGTGGCTGCAGGAGCTGCAGCAATCGTCCGGTTCGCTGCGTGGCCGCGTCAGCAAGGACGAGCTGGCCCAACGTGCGAGGGAAATGTTCGAGCAGCTGGTGCTGTCTGTATCGGCCGATGCCGAAGGCCGTACCGTGGCCGAGTTCGCTTCGCTGGACCGGTTCTTCGATGACTTCGCCCGCGACCGCGTGCTGCAGGGTTTCAACGCGCAGGAGACAGCGATGTTCGTGCTGTCGCTCAAGCGGCCGGTGTTCACGCGCCTGCAGGAGCGCGCCGGGGCCGATGCGGCGAGCATCGGCAGCAGTCTGTGGGATGCCACGCAGCTGATCGACACGCTTGCACTGCGTTGCGTCAGCGCGTTCCAGCGCATGCGCGAGGCGGTGATCGAGCGCCAGCAGCAGGAGCTCCTCGAGCTTTCCACGCCGGTGGTCAAGCTGTGGGACGGCGTGCTCGCGTTGCCCATCATCGGCACGCTCGATTCGGCGCGCACCCAGACCATGATGGAGGCGCTGCTCACCCGCATTGCCGACACCGGTTCGGCGATCGCGATCATCGACATCACCGGCGTGCCGACGGTCGATACGCTGGTCGCGCAGCACCTGATCAAGACCGTCACCGCGATCCGCCTGATGGGCGCCGAATGCATCATCAGCGGCGTGCGCCCGCAGATTGCGCAGACGATCGTCCATCTCGGCGTTGACCTCGGCAAGGTGACAACCAAGGCGAACCTCGCCGACGCGCTGTCGCTGGCGCTTGCGCGCATCGGCATGACGGTCGTCAAGACCACGCGCGGCGCCTGACCGTGGAACGCATTCCGATTCTCAAGATGGGCGATGTCCTGCTGGTCACCATCCAGGTCGACCTGCACGACCAGATCGCGCTGCAGCTGCAGGACGACCTCACGAACACGATCGAGAAGACCGGCGCGCGCGGCGTGCTGATCGACATCACCGCGCTGGAGATCGTCGACTCGTTCATCGGCCGCATCATTGCCGACACCTCGGCGATGTCCAGCGTGCTCGATGCGGCGACCGTCGTCGTCGGCATGCGCCCGGCGGTCGCCATCACGCTGGTCGAGCTCGGTATCACGATGCCGGGCGTCAAGACCGCATTGGACGTGGAAAAGGGCCTGGCCCTGCTGCAGGCCGAACGGGACGTGGACGGGCAGCGATGACCGCGCAGGATGTGGGGCGCATGCCGCTCCGCAAGGAGACGGACATCGTGATCGCGCGCCAGGCCGTGCGGCAGCTCGCGATCCGCCTCAAGTTCTCGCTCGTGGACCAGACCAAGATGGTGACCGCCGCGAGCGAGCTCGCCCGCAATGCGCTGGTTTACGGCGGCGGCGGCGACATGGACTGGGAAGTCGTGCACAACGGCGCCCGCCGTGGCCTGAAGCTGTCGTTCATCGACCAGGGCCCGGGCATCCCGGACATGGCACTCGCGCTGACCGACGGCTGGACCTCCGGCGGCGGCCTCGGCCTCGGCCTGTCCGGCACGCGACGCCTCGTCAACGATTTCGAGCTGCACAGCGAACCCGGAGCGGGCACCCGCGTTGTGATCACGCGGTGGCAGTAGTGCTGGGCGACGCCGCCCAGTGGCAGGTTGCCGAGGTTGACGACCCAACGCAGATCGGTGCCGCACGGCGGCTGGCTGCGCGCCTGGCGGAGTTCGGAGAGCTCGACCGGACTGCCGCCGGCCGACTGGGCCTGATGGTCGTCGAGCTGGCGACCAACCTCATCAAGCATTCGCAGCGCGGCCGGCTTTTCATCCGCGTCGAGGGCAAGGGCGAGGACGCCGTGGTCGACGTGGTCGCGATCGACCATGGCCCGGGCATGAACCTCGAGCGCTGCTTCCATGATGGCTTCTCCACCAGCGGCACCAGCGGCACCGGTCTCGGGGCAGTGGTTCGTGCGGCGACGCTGTTCGATGCCTACTCGGATGAGCGTGGCAGCGTGCTGTTCGCACGGCTCGGCACCCTGCCGGGCCCGCGCCGCGGCTCGATCGCGCTTGCGTTGAAGGGTGAACTGGAAAGCGGAGACCAGTGGCAGTTCCTGCCCACGCCGCAGGGCTGGTCCGCGGCCGTGGTCGACGGGCTCGGCCATGGCTCCGACGCGACGCGCGCGGCCGAAGTGGTGATCGCTGCCCATTGCGAGCAGCCCACCGATCCGGCACGTTGCCTGACGCTCGCGCATGAGCGCAGCCATGGCACCCGCGGCTCGGTCGGTTCCATCATCCATTACGACGCTGCGCAGGGCGCGCTCGTGCATGCAGGCATCGGCAATATCGCGGTGTCGCTGGTCGGTCCGGATAACGCTCGCGGACTGGCCAGCCAGAACGGCACCCTGGGAAGCACCTGCCCGGCCGTGCGGGAGAACCGCGTACAGGTGGCCGCACGTACGCTGGTGGTGGCCCATACCGACGGGCTGTCCTCGCGCTGGTCGGTGCAGGCGTATCCGGGCCTGCGCAGCCGCCATCCGCAGGTGGTTGCGAGCGTGCTGTTCCGGGATACACAACGCGTGCGCGATGATGCGACCGTGCTCGTGATCGAGACCTGAGCCGCACATGACGACCGACATCAACGATGCCACACGCGAACTCGAAGCGGCCCGCGCCCAGATCGAGGCGCTCAATGCCGAGCTGACGGAAACGAACAACGGTGTGCTCGCGCTGTATTCCGAACTGGACGTGCAGGCCGAGGAACTCCGGCAGGTATCCGAGCTCAAGACCCGGTTCCTGTCGTACATGAGCCACGAGTTCCGCACGCCGCTGGCCGCGATCCAGAGCATGGGCCAGCTGCTGATCGAACGGCTGGACGGCCCGCTGACCGAGGAGCAGGAGCGGCAGGTCACCTTCATCCAGGAGGCCGCCGGCGAGTTGAGCGAGATGGTGGACGACCTGCTCGACCTCGCGAAAGTCGAGGCCGGGCGCATCACCGTCTCGCCCGACTGGTTCGAGCTGATCGACCTGTTTTCGGCGCTGCGCGGCATGTTCAAACCGCTCGCGACCAGCAACGAGGTCGTGGTGCTGTTCGAGGAGCCCGAGGGCGTGCCGCCGATGTTCTCGGACAACCAGAAAGTCGCGCAGATCCTGCGCAACTTCATCTCGAACGCCTACAAGTTCACCGAGCACGGCACGATCACGGTATCGGCGCGCGCCGAGGGCGACATGATCCGCTTCTCCGTCGCCGACACCGGCATCGGTATCCCCGAGGAGGAGCTGGGCCAGCTGTTCGAGGACTTCGTGCAGGTCCAGTCCGGACGCAGCCGCAACGTGCGCGGGACCGGGCTGGGCCTGTCGCTGTGCCGGCGCTTCGCGGGGCTGCTCGGCGGGTACGTGGATGTGGAAAGCACCGTGGGCGTGGGTTCCACCTTCCACGCGGTCCTACCCTGCATGCCGCAACCCCCGGACGCGGAAAATGCGT
>CADCUA010000239.1 GCA_902805755.1 uncultured Lysobacter sp. | reverse complement strand
CACGTGGATGTAAAAAATGCGGAAGCTATCGCCCTGCTGGTAGTCGGCAGGCACCTGGAAGAGGGCGCCATAGAGGCCCCAGCCCATGACCAGCAGGCCGAGCCCGTATGCCCACGGCGCCCATCGCGCCGCGAAGCGGTCGAAGTAGGGCGGCGAGCCGAGTTGGTGGAACCAGCGCAGGATCGGATTCATCGTTTCGTTCGTGCCCCGCCGAGCGGCGACACCGGTGGTGCAGTGGAGGTCGCAGGTCGGCGCTTGCGCCACGTGGTCGAGCCCAAGCGACAGGCCGCGGCGCGAGCTGGTGTAATCAGGTGAGTGTGATGCGGATCGCCGCGGCTGCGGCCAGCGGTGCGAGCACCACAGCCACGGCCAGTCCCGCACCGAGCATCAACAGCCCGCCGACGGGGTCCAGTCCCTGTGCAGCCGCCGCGACGCTGCCCGCGCCGAACACGAGGATCGGCACGTACAGCGGCAGGGCAAGCAGGGCGACAAGGATACCAGAGCGCCTCATCCCGACCGTCAGAGCTGCCACCACCGCGCCCAGCAGGCTCAGCAGTGGCGTACCCAACACAAGCGATGCCATCAGCACCGGTAACTGACCGCGCGGCAGGTACAGAAGTTCGCCAAGCACCGGGGTCGCCAACAGCAGCGGCAGCGCCGTGGTCGACCAGTGCATGAACGTGCGTACGCCCACCAGCCACGCCAGCGGAACCGGCGCCAGCATCCACTGCTCCAGTGAGCCGTCCTCGGCGTCGCCACGAAACAGTGTGTCGAGCGACAACAGTCCCGCCAGCAGGACCGACAGCCACAGGACGGCCGGCGCGACGCTGGCAAGCTGGGCCTGGTCCGCACCCAGAGCCAGCGCGAACAGCACAACCACCAGCAGCGCGAACAGCGCGGGCTGGAAGGCATCGCCGCGCCGCCGCCAGAGCAGCCGCAGGTCGCGCAGCATCAGTGAACGCGCCGATCCGGCGAGTCCGGGCAGTGCGCTGGACCGCGACTTATTCATGCGTGCGCCCAAGCGTCAGGGTGCGCGTTCGTACCGGCGGCGCGGCATAGGCGCCATGTGTCGTAACCAGCGCGGCGCCACCTTCCCGCAGGTGGGCCTGCACCATGCGGTTCACGAGTTCGATGCCTTCCAGGTCGAGGTTCGCGTACGGCTCGTCCAGCAGCCACACCGGTGCGGGCGACAACCACAGGCGTGCGAGCGAGAGGCGCTTCTTCTGGCCGGCAGACAACTGGCGCGCGAGCGCATCTTCGTAGCCCGCCAATCCGACGATCGCCAGCGCGCTCTCCGGTATCTGGCCGCGTCTGCGCCCTTGGAGCCCACAGAGGAAGTCCAGGTTTTCGAGTGCACTCAGGTCGGCCTTCAGGCCCGGCAAATGCCCGAGATACGCAATCGCGCGTGCGCGGCGCGACGCATCGGCGCGGCGGCCGTCAATGTCCACCAGCCCATCGTCGGCGTGCAGCAGCCCCGCCAGCACGCGCAGGAGCGTGGTCTTGCCAGCGCCATTACCGCCTTGCACAAGCAGCGCTTCGCCTGCATCCACGGCGAAGTCGAGCGGGCCGAACACGGGCTCGTCATCGCGCGTGAACCTGAGCCCGCGTGCGTGCAGCAGCGGGAGCGAGGAAGAGGAGAGGCTGTCCATCGGCGCGACACGGGCGGCCGGCTGGCCGCGGGGCCGTCATTCTACCCAGTCGATATCGGGCAGATCCGTGTGGCCGTGTCGCGGTTTGAGCAACATGCGCAGCCTGACCGGCGTCGCGCGGGGCCAATACAGCACGCCCGCCTGGCCGAACTCGCGAGCCAGCGCGTCGATGCCCGTGCAGTCGAGCCCGGCCACCAGCCAGCCGGACTCCTTCCAGCTGCCGTCAGTGGCTTCGGCGTGCATCGTCACCCGTCCCGCGCCCGATTCATCGAGCCGTGCGCACAGTCGCGCATCCGCCTGCTGGTTCGCCCGAGCATCGTGGGGAACCGAGGCCGGGTTCCACGCCGTGATGAACGCATAGGTGTCCGCCGGCCACGCCGTCTCCAACTCCGCGGCCCGTTCACCGACAACCACCTGCTGCGTCCCGACGCCGAGGTCCGCGATGTAGCGGGCGGTTGCGTACGCTCGCGCGAGTTCGGCGGCATCGACGATGTGGAATTGATTCATCCGGTCAGTTTGGTGGTGGCAGGCCGATGCCGCAACGCGTTTGCACGCGCGCAAGGGTGCTTTCCGTAAACTCGGTGCCCCCGAACCACGAACAATCGCGATGATCCCCTTGCCGGAAACCAAGCTGCCGAAAGTCGGCACCACGATCTTTACCGTGATGTCGCAACTGGCGGTCGAGCATGGCGCGGTGAACCTGGGGCAGGGCTTTCCCGACTTCGATGTGCCGGCGCGGCTGGTCGATGCGCTCGCGCGTGCGATGCGCGAGGGGCGCAACCAGTATTCGCCGATGACGGGTGTACCGGTGTTGCGGCAGGCGATCGCCGCGAAGACCGAGCGCTGCTACGGCTACCGTCCGGACGCCGATGCCGAGGTGACGGTGACGTCCGGCGCGAGCGAGGCGATCTTCGATGCCATCCACGCGGTCGTGCGCCCCGGCGACGAAGTGATCGTGCTCGACCCGTGCTACGACTGCTATGAGCCTGCGATCGAACTCGCCGGCGGCGTGGCGGTGCACGTTCCGCTCGATCCCGAAACCTTCGCGCCCGACTGGGGCATGGTGCGAGCTGCGATCACGCCGCGCACGCGCATGCTGATGATCAACACGCCGCACAATCCGTCGGGCGCGATGCTGGATGCGGCGGATATAGAAGCGCTGCATGACATCTTGCGCGGCAGCGGCATCTGGCTGCTTTCGGACGAGGTGTACGAACACATCGTGTTCGACGGCCGGCAGCACGAATCCGTACTGCGCTATCCCGAGCTTCGCGAACGCGCGTTCGTCATCTCCAGCTTCGGCAAGACCTACCACTGCACCGGCTGGAAGATCGGCTACTGCATCGCGCCACCCGCGCTTTCGGCCGAGTTCCGCAAGGTCCACCAGTACAACACCTTCTGCAGCTTCACCCCGGCGCAGTTCGCGTTCGCGGAGATGATCGAGGCCGAACCGGAGCATTACGAGCAGCTTGGTGCCTTCTACCAGTCCAAGCGCGACCGTTTCCGCGAGCAGCTTCTGACGACGAAGCTTCGTCCATTGCCGGTGCCGGGTGGCTATTTCCAGCTCGTCGACTACTCGGCCGTCAGCGACCTCGATGACGCCGCGTTCTGCCGCTGGTTGACGATCGAGAAGGGCGTCGTCGCAATTCCGCTCTCGCCGTTCTACGGAACGCCGCCTGCGGGTCAGCGGCTTGCACGGCTGTGCTTCGCCAAGAACGAAGCGACGCTGGACGCCGCGATCTCGCGCCTGCAACTGCTGTAGCCGTACGAGCGGCGGGAAGTCCGTCTGCGGTTCGATGATTCCAAGTCAGCGATGCACCGAACGTCCATATCCACCCAAATCAGGTCGACCCAATGACTCAGGCGCCCACCCAGAACCTTCGTGTCTCCCTCATCCAGGGCGACACGCGCTGGCACGATCCGGAAGGCAACCGCGAGTACTACGGCCGCCTGATCGGGCCGCTGCATGGCACCACCG
>CADCUA010000238.1 GCA_902805755.1 uncultured Lysobacter sp. | reverse complement strand
CACGGAGCGTGGCCGTCGAGGTTCCTGCCATTGAACGGCCCGCGGGCGAAAACCCGGCCTGGTGGTACCGCGCCGGTGCAGCCGAGGCCGCGCAGCGCGGCGCAATGGCCGGGCGCGCGCGCAACGTCATTCTGTTCGTCGGCGACGGCATGAGCCTGACCACCGTGGCGGCCGCGCGCATCCTCGAAGGCCAGCGCAATGGACGGCCCGGCGAGGAGCACCGGCTGGGCTGGGAGGATTTCCCGGCCACGGCCATCAGCCGCACCTACAACACCGATTCGCAGACGCCCGACTCCGCGGGAACGATGACGGCGATGGCCACGGGCGTTAAGACGCGCGCGGCCGTGCTCGGCATCGGCCAGCAGGCCGCGCGTGGCGACTGCAGCGCCGCGCTGAAGACGCCACTGCTCACGTTGTGGGAACTGGCGGCGGCGCACGGCCTGGCGACCGGCGTGGTCACGACCACGCGGGTCACGCACGCGACGCCCGGCGCGACCTTCGCGCATATCGCCGATCGCAACTGGGAAGACGATTCGGAACTGACGGATGCCGCAAAGACCGCGGGCTGCGTCGACATCGCGCGCCAACTGGTCGAATCGCCGTTCGGCAACGGGCCCGACGTACTCATGGGCGGCGGGCGCGGGCAGTTCATGCCGGCCACGCAGGCCGATCCGGAGCACGCGGACAAGGTCGGCAAACGCCTCGACGGGCGCGACCTCATTGCAGCCTGGAAAACGCGACACCCGTCCGGCACGTATGTGTGGAATGCGCGGCAACTCGAGCAGGCGCCGGTGGATGCGCCGCTGCTGGCGCTGTTCGAGCCGGGCCATATGCGCTACGAACACGATCGCCCACGGGACGTCGCGGGTGAGCCATCGCTGGCGGACATGACGCGCGCGGCGATCAAGCGGCTCAGGCGCGACACCAACGGTTTCGTGCTGCTGGTGGAAGGCGGTCGCATCGACCATGCGCACCACGAGGGCAATGCGCACCGCGCACTTACCGACACGATCGCATTGAGCGACGCCGTGCGCGCGGCCGCCGAAATGACCTCGGCCGACGACACGCTGATCCTGGTGACCGCGGACCATTCGCACACGCTCAGCTTTGCGGGCTATCCGGTGCGTGGCAACCCGATCCTGGGCAAGGTGCGCGGCAGCAGCGGCGAAGGCGGCGATGCCGGCGACTACGCGCGCGATGCGACCGGCCTGCCCTACACCACGCTCAGCTATGCGAACGGCCCCGGGCACGTGGGCGCGAGCGAGCAGCAGCCCGAAGGCCCGAAGCGGCACCCGCATTACGCGAGCGGCTACCAGCCGGCGAAAGGCCGGCCCGACCTCACCGATGTCGACACCGCGCACCCGGATTACCTGCAGGAAGCGCTGGTGCCCGCGAGCGCGGAGTCACATGGCGGCGATGATGTCGGCCTGTGGGCGCGCGGCCCGGGCAGCGCGGCCGTGCGCGGCAGCGTCGAGCAGAACGCGATCTACCACTTCATGCTGCAGTCGCTGCCGTCGCTGCGTGCGAAGCACTGCGCGGTCGGCGGTTGCGACGCGAACGGCGTGCCGGTGGAGTTGCCGGACTTCGCGCGTTACCGGCAGCAGCAGGCACCGGCGCGATGATCGTGCCGACCTGACCGGTCGCGGCGAAGACGGCGCTGCTGTAACAACCAGCGCGATCGACCGGCGGTGATCGTGGCGTGCGAAACCGGCGCGCTGTCCCGACATCGCCCGAGCGGCGGCGCGCCTGCGCAGCGTCGGTATCGATCAGAACGGCTTCGCCAGCACCAGGTACACGATCGCCACCAGCGCGATCACCGGCAGTTCGTTGAACCAGCGCAGCATGCGCGCGGACGGCAGGCCACGCCCGCGCTCCACGCCCTTGAGCCAGCGGCCGCTGACGATGAAATACGCGAGCAGCAACAGCACCAGCATGATCTTGGCGTGCAGCCAGCCACCGGCGATGCCGAAGTGCATCCACAACGCGAGCCCGAGCGCGACCGCGAGGCCGAACATGACGTGGCCGAAGCCGTACAGCCTTCGCCCCATCAGCACCAGGCGTGCACGAACGTCCGGTGCATCGCCGGCTTCGACGATGTTCACCAGCAGGCGCGGCAGGTAGAACACCGCCGCCATCCAGGCGATCACGAACACCAGGTGGAAGGTCTTGGTCCAGACGTATGCATTCATGGGCGACGTAACCGGTGGATGAGCCGCGCTAGGATGCCACGCCACCGCATCCCGAATTGCGCTCGCGTCCTCCGGATCACCCCCATGACAAAGCATTACGACGCGGCGTATTTCCAGCGCTGGTATCGCGACCCGGCCCTGCGTGACCAGGCCATCGGCGGCGCGGCGCGCCTTGCGCGAAAAGTCGCGCTCGCTGTGACTACGGCCGAATACCACTTGGAGCGCCCGTTGCGCACGGTGCTGGATATCGGCTGTGGCGAAGGCGCATGGCGCGCGCCGCTGCTGCGCATGCGTCCGAAGCTGCGGTATCTGGGCTTCGACAGCAGCGAATATGCGATCAAGCGGTTCGGACCGCGCCGCAACCTGCACTTCGCGCGTTTCGGCGATTTCGAATGGTTGCGTCCGTGCGCGCCGGTCGACCTTCTGATCTGCAGCGACGTCATGCACTACCTCGACACGCGCGAACTCGATCGCGGACTGCCCGCGCTGGGCGAGCTGTGCAGTGGTGTCGCGTTTCTCGAAACGTTCGCGCGTGAAGACGGAATCGACGGAGACACCGTGGGTTTCCAGGCGCGGCCTGCACGCTTCTATCGCGAGCGTTTTACCCGTTGTGGCTTTTCACCGCTGGGCTCGCACCTGTGGCTTTCACCCGCTCTTCGCGACGGCATTTCGGCACTGGAAACACCCGGGACCTAACGTGATGGAAGTTCATATTCCCGTGAAACGGCCGGGGTATGCTGCGACGCAACACCCCAGGTAGTCGCAACAATGCTGCTTTACCAGATGCACGAAATGGGCCGCGCCTGGCTCGCCCCGATGACCTACTGGGCCGATGCCGGCGCGAAGATGTTCGGCGCGAACGGCAGCTGGTTATCGACAGTCCCCGGTGCCTCGCGCATGGCAGCGGGCTACGAGCTGCTGTACCGCGTCGGCAAGGATTACGAAAAGCCCGAATTCGGCATCACGTCGATCGACATCGACGGCACGTCCTATCCGGTGGTCGAGCAGGAAGCACTGCGTAAGCCGTTCTGCCGCCTGCTGCATTTCAAGCGCTATGCCGACGAGGCAGAAAACCTGTCGAACCTGCGCGACGATCCGGCAGTACTGGTTGTCGCGCCGCTGTCGGGCCACCACTCCACGCTGCTGCGCGACACCGTGCGCACGCTGCTGCGCGACCACAAGGTGTACATCACCGACTGGATCGATGCGCGCATGGTGCCGGTCACCGACGGGCCGTTCCACCTCGACGATTACATCGCGTACGTGCAGGAGTTCATCCGCCACATCGGCGCCGACAAGGTGCATGTGATCAGCGTCTGCCAGCCCACCGTGCCGGTGCTCGCGGCGGTGTCGCTGATGGCTTCGCGTGGCGAACCCACGCCGCGCACGCTGGTGATGATGGGCGGTCCGATCGATACGCGGCAGAATCCCACCAAGGTGAATGACCTCGCGG
>CADCUA010000237.1 GCA_902805755.1 uncultured Lysobacter sp. | reverse complement strand
CAGCGGCCGACCTTGTGCACCGTATTCGATTTGCGCGACGCCGAGCCCGGACGCTCGCGCGCCGCGCACCCACTCGCTCAGCGCAACCACGGGAATGTCCCATCCGGTCGCTTCGCGCAGCAGGGTGCCCGCATCGGTGCCGATGCGCGTGCCGCCTTCCAGTCCATCCAGTTGTGCACGGCTCGCATCACCCGTGAGCTTCCAGCTCTGGCGCGTGATCGGTGCGCTGAGCGACACCTCGTAACGCGCCGCATCCTGACGCCATTCGATGCGGCCGCTGCCGCCGTCGCGGCCATTGGTCACGGCGATGCGACCGGCGAGCGACCATGCGGCGTCCGCACGCAGGGCCGCCTCACGCGCAAGCTGGGCCGACTCGGCTGCCTGCTGCTCCATCGGAGGTGACGCAGGACGACGTGGCTGGGATGCGCAGCCGACCAGCAGCAACGACACAAGCAGGACATACCCGATTTTCATGCACCGGTCCTTTCGAGCGCGCGTTTCAGCGCGCGGTTATCCGCGTCGAGGTCGCGCGCCTGGGTGAAATATCGGCGGGCCTCGTCGCGCTTGCCCATCACCCAGAGCACCTCGCCCAGATGCGCGGCGATCTCGGCGTCCTTCTGTAGCGTGAATGCGCGCCGCAACTCCGTCAGCGCGTCGTCGTGGCGACCCAGGCGGAACAGCACCCAGCCGTAGCTGTCGATGATCGCAGCATTGTCGGGCTCGGCGGCGCGCGCGCGGTCTATGAGTTCGAGCGCTTCCTGGTAGCGCGTCGTGCGGTCGGCCAAGGTGTAACCGAGCGCATTGAGCGCGGCAACGCTATCCGGATCGGCTACGAGGATGCGGCGGAAGTCGGCTTCGGCGCGTGCGATGTCATCGCGGCGCTCCCAGCTCAGCGCACGGGCATACAGGACCTCGGGGTCGTCCGGAAACGCGGCGAGTGCGCGCGCGAACACATCGAGTTCGGCCGGCGCGTTCGCCTTGGCATGCAGCGATGCCTCCACGAGATAGCTGTCGCGCCGCGCTTCCTCCGGCACCGAGGCGTCGGTCTGGAGTTCGCGCAACACCCGGAAGGCCTCGTCCGTGCGTCCCAGTGTGTGCGTCACGCTGGCCGCACGCAGGCGGGCCGGCCACTTCTGCGGGCCACCCGGCACGCTCTGGTACCAGACCAGCGCGTCCTCGTTCTTTTCGAGAAACTCGGCGACCTGCCCCAGCAGCAGGCGCCATTGCGGATCGGGCCGGCTGCCGAAGCGCCCGAGCTCCTCGTACAGTTTCGCCAGCGCCGCCTTGTCGTCATCGCGCGCGAGCATCGAGGCGCGAAGCGCGTAGGTCTGCTCGTCCTGCGGGCCCTGCGCGAGCACGTCGGCCGCCGCCTTGCGATCGCCTAAGCGGTCGTATTCGGACGCGACCGCCAGGCGGATTTCCGCATTCGATGCGGCTTCGGGCGCGAGCGCGACCAACGCGGCGCGGGCTTCATCCTTGCGGCCGGATTCGCGCAGCTGGCTCGCGCGCAGCAACGACACCCGCGGCTCACCGGGAAAGCGGCGCACCACGTCTTCGACGATCCGGTCGGCGAGCGCGGGCTGCTCCAACCGCTGTGCGAGCCCACCGAATGCGAGCCAGGCCTGCAGCTGCGTTGGCGGCAGATGGCTGCCATCGACCAGTTTCCCGACGATCGATGCCGCCTGCTTCGGGTCGCGCGCGCCGACGCCGACGACGCCGACCGCCTGTCGCCAGCCTTCATCGCCGGGCATCGCAAGCAGCGCGACCAGATGCTTCAGCGCCGCCGGCTCGTTGCCGCGGCGCAGTGCGAGCATTGCATCGGCCGCGCGCAGGTCATGCGGTTTGCCGCCCAGCCGATGCCACAGCGCAAGCGCTTCGGCGGCACGCGCATCGTCCTTCGCGAGCAGTGCGATGCGGGTTGCACGTTCGGCAAGCGTCGATTCATTGCCCGCGCGCGCGGCGTCTAGATAGGCCCGCGCAGCCTCGTCCAGCCGGCCCGCCTGCAACGCGAACTCGCCCAGCATCAGCGGCTCGAGCGTGCGCGAGGTGGTATCAGGTGCGGGCTTGGCAGCCGGCGCGGATGCGCGCCTCGCCGCATCCGCAGCGGGCAGCACGAACAGCGCAAGAAGCAGCGGGGCGTACTTCAGCGGGCGCAGCGATCCGGCCATGGGCACCGTGGGTCGTCCTGAACAGCAACCGGTCAGACAGAACCGGCGCGGATTGAGCCGGTAGAATGGCCGGCCTCGGTAGCCAGCAGCTTATCGCAAGCACCTGAACAGGATCTCGCGCGCGTCGCCATGACTTCGGTTCCACTCCGCCCGGCCGCGCGTATCGCGAACCCGGATGCCCTGCATGCGGCGACGCCCACGCTGTTCGTGCTCGGCCTCAACCACGAGACCGCGCCGGTCGCGCTGCGCGAGCGCGTGGCGTTTTCGGGCGAGGCCGTGCCGCAGGCGCTCAGCGAACTGCGCGCGCTGCCAGCGGTGCGCGAGGTTGCGCTGCTGTCCACCTGCAATCGCACCGAGCTGTACGCGGTGTCTGATGACGACGGAACGGCGCTGGCCGACTGGCTCGCATCGCATCCCGACGAAGGCGATGACCTGCACGCGTATCTGTACCGGCATGCGGGCCCCGAGGCCGTGCGCCACCTGTTCCGCGTGGCCACGGGGCTTGATTCACTCGTGCTGGGCGAGCCGCAGATCCTCGGCCAGGTGAAACACGCGTGGGCGACCGCGCGCACGGCCGGCACGATGGGGCCGCAGCTGGATCGCCTGTTCCAGCATTCGTTTTCGACCGCCAAGCGCGCGCGCAGCGACACGCGCATCGGTGCGAATCCGGTGTCTGTTGCATCTACCGCCGTGCGCCTGGCGCAGGAGTCGTTCGCGCGCCTGGAAGATTCGACGGTGCTGCTGATCGGCGCGGGTGAAACGATCGAGCTCGCCGCCCGCCACCTCGTGCAGGCAAAAGCAAAGCGCCTGCTGGTGGCGAACCGCACGCTCGCCCACGCGCAGGACCTCGCGACGCGACACGGCGGCTACGCCCTGCCCCTGGCGGACCTCGGCAAGCATCTGGCCGAGGCCGACATCGTGCTCAGCGCGACCGCGAGCCGCGAGCCGATCCTGCACCGCGCCCAGGTCGCGGCCGCACTCAGTGCGCGCAAGCATCGCCCCATGCTGCTGCTTGACCTCGCAGTGCCGCGCGACATCGCCGCGGACGTGGCGGAGCTGCGCGACGTGTTCCTGTACACGGTGGACGACCTCGAACGCGCGATCGAGGACAACCGCGAGCGTCGCCGCGAAGCCGCCAACCAGGCGGAGGCGATCGTCGACATACAGGTGGCGCGCTATGTCGAGCAGATGGCGGCGAGCACGCGCACCGAACCGCTCAAACGGCTGCGCGCGCACGGAGACGCGGTACGCGCCGATGCACTGGCCAAGGCGCGACAGCACCTCGCAGCGGGCATGCCCGCCGATGAAGCGCTCGTCCTGCTCGCACACACGCTGACAAATCGCCTGCTGCATGCACCGACCGTGGCGCTTCGTGAAGCGGCGCTGCTGGGCAATGCGGATCTCGCACGTGCCGCAGAAAAGATGTTCCCCGCGCCGAGCGGAAACGTCCCGCCCGATGCCGCCTCGGTCGAGCCGACCG
>CADCUA010000236.1 GCA_902805755.1 uncultured Lysobacter sp. | reverse complement strand
TGCCGACGATGCCGTGGAGCTGGCTCAGCATCGTGGTCATGTCCAGGTCCGACCCCGCCATGTCCGCGATCGCGAACAATGCATGCTGCAGCCGCTCGGCCTGGGCCAGCTGGGCTACCGCGGCACGCAGTCGCTGCGCCGTGAGCAGTTCGCGCATGCGTTGGCGCGCCGCGGCAAGCACTGCATCGTCGATCCGGGACAACGACCCCATCGCAACCGCGAGCGCCCCCTGGCCGTCGTCGCACAGCAACTGCGCGCCTTTCAGTTTCACGCCTGTCCGCAGCGCGACCGCGGCGCTGCGCGCGAGGTCGAGCCCACCGTCGCCAGCATTTCCCGCGCAGACCCACTCGATGTGCTGGGGCCATTCCGCCGAGTAGGCGATCCCCGCGCCTGCGCCCAGCGGTTCAAGCAGCGCACACAGCCGGCTCGCCACCGCATGCGGCGACTCGCTGGCCAGCATGTCCACCACCGGGTCCATCGCGGCGTTGGCCATGCGCAGCTGGTCTAGCGTCTCTTCGCGTGTCATCTGGATTTCGCTGCGGATGAAAGGTGCCGGCCACGTAGCGGGTTCCCGTCGGGTCGGCTGCGACGAGCATGTCACGCATCCGGGGCACTGCCGGTCAGGCCACGCGTCCCGGATGCAGGACATGTGAGGCAGTCCGCACTCCATCCGGGAGCCTGGTGCGAACAGTCCCCATGTCCTGCTGACTTCGTTTACGGCCGGGGCCGGCGGAAGTGAAGCGCGCATTCGAAAACCGTACCTTGACCGATTGGCCCCTCAGGGAGGACACGCCCCGTGGTCATCTGCAGGGTCACTAGGCGGCAGCTCGGCGTTCCGGTCGGTCCGCACGGCGGCGGTCCCGGACACCGCTTCCTCACCGATTGAATGCTCGTCGGCCATGCCTTGCTGAGCCACATCGCCAGCGGGCGGGTTGCGCTACGAGAGGAGCTGGAGTTCGCCTGGGGCTGCGACGGCGCGCCGACGGGCGAGCGCGCCGGAGATGATGGACCGGCCCCGGTTTGCGCGCAGTTTGCCGCGCTTTGCGCCTCCGGCAGCGGCCCCCGCCTGGACCGGACAACAGCGTCAACGCGTGGTCGCTTGGGCGAAAAAGCCTGTTGCCGCAACCATTTGGCGTGTTCACACGCGCACCATGCGAAATCGTATGGAATCAGGCGCCCGGCTGCATCAAGACACGGACCGCGTCTGTCGACCAAACTACGCGTTCCCCAATGCCACGACCTCCGATGACGCGACCCGCTTCGCTCGACCGCGAGCAAATTCTCGCCTGCGCCCACGGTGAAATGTTCGGCCCCGGCAACGCGCGCCTGCCGCTGCCGCCGATGCTGATGTTCGACCGCATCACCCATATTTCCGAGACCGGCGGCAAGTACGGCAAAGGCATCATGCAGGCCGAGCTGGATGTCCAGCCGGACATGTGGTTCTTCCACTGCCACTTCGAGTCGGACCCGGTAATGCCGGGTTGCCTCGGTCTGGATGCGATGTGGCAGCTGGCGGGCTTCTATCTGCCCTGGCTGGGCGAGCCCGGCCGTGGCGGTGCGCTCGGCGTCGGCCAGGTGAAGTTCACCGGCCAGGTACTGCCGGAGGCGAAACTGGTGCGCTACGAGATCGACGTGCGCCGCGTCATGCGCGGCAAGCTGGCGCTGATCATCGCCGACGGCCGCATGGAAGTGGACGGACGCGAAATCTATACGGCCAGCGATCTGCGCGTCGGCCTGTTCACTTCGACAGAGGGTTTCTGAGCATGCGTCGCGTCGTCATCACCGGCATGGGAATTGCCTCCTGCCTCGGCAACGATCTGGACAGCGTGTCGGCTTCGCTGCGCGAAGGCCGCGCGGGTATCCGGCATATTCCGGAATATGTCGAACTCGGGCTGCGCAGCCATGTGGCGGGCGCACCGGACATGGACCTGGAGCAGGAGATCGACCGCAAGCTCAAGCGCTTCATGGGCGACGCGGCCGGCTACAGCTATGTATCGATGCGCGAAGCGATTGCCGACGCCGGCCTCAGCGACGAGGCCGTGCGCGACGATCGCACCGGCCTGATCGCGGGATCGGGCGGCGGTTCGCCGCAGTGGCAGATCGAGACCGGCGACCTGTTGCGCCAGAAGGGCGTGCGCCGGGTCGGACCGTACATGGTGCCGCGCACGATGGCATCCACCGTGTCGGCTGCGCTGGCAACGGCGTTCGGCATCCGCGGTGTCAGCTATTCACTTGCTGCCGCGTGCGCGACGTCGGCGCATTGCATCGGCGCGGCTGCGGACATGATCCGCAACGGCATGCAGGACGTGATGTTCGCTGGCGGTGGCGAAGAACTGCACTGGGGCATGACCTCGCAGTTCGATGCGATGGGCGCGCTGTCCACGAAGTTCAACGACACACCGGAGACTGCGTCACGCCCCTACGACGCCGATCGCGATGGGTTCGTTATCGCTGGCGGCGGCGGCATGCTGGTGCTGGAGGATTACGAGCATGCCAAGGCACGCGGTGCGCGCATCCATGCGGAACTCGTCGGCTACGGCGTGACCTCGGACGGCGCCGACATGGTCGCCCCATCCGGCGAAGGCGCGGTGCGTTGCATGAAGATGGCGCTCAAGGGCGTCGACCGTCCGATCGATTACCTCAACACCCACGGCACTTCGACGCCGCTCGGCGACGTGGTCGAGCTGCAGGCCGTGCGCGATGTGTTCGGTGAGAACGTGCCGCCGCTGTCATCGACCAAGGCGCTATCCGGACATTCGCTCGGTGCGGCGAGCGTGCATGAAGCGATCTACTGCCTGCTGATGATGCGCGACGGATTCATGGCCGGGTCGGCCAATATCAGCAACCTCGATCCGCGCGCCGAAGGCTTCCCGATCGTTCGCGAAAGCCGGGCCGCCCGGCTCGACACTGTCATGTCGAACAGCTTCGGCTTCGGCGGGACAAACTCCACGCTGATCTTCGCGCGGCACGCCTGACAATCGCACGCAGACGCCGGCGCTAAGGGGCGGCTGCAATCGCGTGTTCGGTAGGGCAGGGAGATTGAGCGGTTAGGCGGCGGGTGCGGCGCAAGCGCGTCCGAAGTGCACCTGCTCTGGAGGGCACCGCATCCGGATCGCCCCATCCGGGGCGGAGCGCAAGCGCAGTTCACCAGGCCGGTGGCGGTGGAACCGAGCGCAACTGGCTTCGTGAGCCGCACAAAGGAAGTGCACCCTGCGAACTGGCCCGCAGATGACCCGCCGGCCGCAGAGCCGCTCGTAATGCAGAGGCCCGCCTATACTGGTCGCTCTTTCCGTAGCCGCGCGCTTCGGAAGGGTTCCGAGGTCGCAACGCCATAGCTTCTCGCACAGCGTTCGACCGCGGCTGTCACAGGCGACTCGGCACACAGAGCAACGCATGTGTCCGCGTGCCTGCCAAGGAGTACTACCGTGAGCCTGCTTTCGGACCCTTTCGGCCGGACATTTCCCTATCTGCGGTTGTCGGTGATCGACGCCTGCAACTTCCGCTGCAGCTATTGCCTGCCGGACGGGTACCGGGCCGCGAACGGACGGCCACGCACGCTCGAGCTGGACGAGATTGCACGGCTGTTGCGTGCGTTTGCGGCCGCAGGGATGCGCAAAGTCAGGATCACCGGCGGCGAACCTTCGCTGCGCCGCGACC